>JADFRV010000199.1 GCA_022561095.1 Chloroflexota bacterium
CTACGCGCTGAGCCTGGAGGACGGCAGCGAGAGGCAGCGCTTCAATGCGGGAGAGGGCATCTGGGGGACGCCACTGCTAGTCGAAGGCGTCGTCTACGTGGCCTCCGTCAACGGCAAGCTCTACGCCCTGGACGCCGAGACGCTTGACCCGATTTGGGATGCGCCGTTTGAAGCGGAACGCGGCCTGATATCGGACCCAGTGCTGGCCGATGGCACCATCCTCGTCGGCGGCTTCGACCGTACCCTCCACGCCGTAGACGCCGACACCGGCGATGAGCGCTGGTCGTTCAAGGCAGACAACTGGTTCTGGGGCAAACCGCTCGTTCTGGACGGGACCGTGTACGCGCCCAACCTGGACGGCAACCTGTACGCCCTGAGCCTGGAGAGCGGCGAGCCAGCGTGGGACGCCCCGTTTGAGGCCCAGGAGCCGCTCCGCTCCTCCCCCATCATCGCTAGCGACACCCTTCTGATCGCCGACCGAAAGGGTAACGTGTACGGACTCGATCCCGATTCCGGCACGCTCAGCTGGTCAGCGCCGGCGGCCCTCGAAAAGACCGTCCTCTCCAACCCGATCGCGGATCCGCCCCTACTCGGGGTAGAGGTGTTCATCAGCGCCCAGGGCGGCGACCTGTTCCGGATCGACCCTGCAGCCGGGAGCTTCGTCAAGGTGGTGACACCGTGAGCGGATCTGCCCCCGCTGCCCCCGCTGCCCCCACAGCGTCGCGCCCCAACCTGGGCAGCATGGTGATGATCGCCATCGTCATAGCGATCGTCGGGTCCATCGTCGTACTCGGCCTGGGCCCGGCCTGGAACACCCTGCTCATGAACCCGCTGATCAACTCCCTGCTACTCCTCACCAACCTGCTCGGCGGCCAGTTCGGCCTGGCGATCATCGTCTTCACCATCATCTTGCGCCTCGTCACCATCCCTTTCACCCTGCGCCAGCTCCAATCTACGAAGGCGATGCAGGAGATGCAGCCGCGCATGCAGGAGTTGCAGAAGAAGTACAAGGACCCCAAGCGCCGCCAGCAGGAGACGATGAAGCTATACAAGGAGACGGGGATCAACCCCCTGGGCTGCTTCATGCCACTGGCGATCCAGATGCTGGTGTTCATCGCCCTCTACCGCGCCCTGGCGTTCGTCGTCGGCGGCAGCCCGGAGAGCCTGGTGGGGCTCTCGCAGAGGGTGTACGACTGGTCCTACCTCAGCGCCGCGATCCCGCTGGAGCAGTCATTCCTCTGGCTGGAGCTGGGGCAGGCGGACAACACCTTCATACTACCCCTCATGGTAGGGGTCAGCACCTACGTACAGACGAAGCTCGCCCAGACCCCGTCCGCCACGCCCCAGCAGCAACAGCAACAGCAGATGATGACCTGGATGATGCCCCTAGTGCTGGTCTGGATCACGCTGTCGCTGCCCAGCGGCGTCGGTGTATACTGGGTCATCTCCAACATATTCAGCGTGTTCGCCAGCTACATGGTCTACGGCCGGCGTATGAGCTGGCGCAATCTCCTCCCCACCCCGGCAGCCACACAAACACCGGCAGCCAACCCAAACAAGGAGCCGCCCCCCAAGATGCAACCGGATGTTCAGGAGGAGGCCGAAACCGCCGCCTCTCCGAACCCGCAGGAAATGAGGTCTGTCCATGGCAAACGAAAGCGTAGAGGTAAGCGCAAAAAGCGTCGATGAGGCGATTGACGAAGCCCTGGAGGAGCTGGGCCTCAAGCGCCAGCAAGTCGAAATAGAGATCCTCACCGCCGGCAAGCCGGGGCTCTTCGGCATCGGCGGCGAACAGGCCCGCGTCCGCGTGACCGCCCTGGAGGAGGGCACGGCCAGACCGATGGCGGAGCCCGAGGAGGAGGGCACGGCCAGACCCATGGCGGAGCCCGCAATGGAGGGCGCAGAGCCGGCAGAGATCGAAATCAAGGACGTCGCCTCGCCTGAGGTGGACCTGGCCTCGGATCACCTGAGTCAGCTCCTCGCCTTCATGGAGATCGACGGCGAGGTCTCAGTGCGATCCCCTGAAACGCCCGGCGACGGCCTCGGCCGTGCCAGCGCCGTTCTCGACGTTAACGGCGACGACCTCGGCCTCCTCATCGGCCGCCGCGGCACCACCCTGGCCGCCCTCCAGTACATGATCAACCTCATGGTAAGCCGCAAGATGAGCAGCCGGGTGCTCATCAGCCTCGACATCGAGCACTACCGACGGCGCCGCGAGGACTCCCTGACTGGCCTCGCCCAGCGCATGGCCGACCGCGTGCGCAAGAGCGGCCGCTCCCTCACCCTGGAGCCGATGCCCGCCGGCGAGCGTCGCATCGTCCACCTGGTCCTCGCCGAAGACAGCGCCGTCACCACGGGCTCCGTCGGCGAAGGTGATGGCCGCAAGGTAGTCATCTATCCGCAACGAGGGCGCCCCGGCGGGCGTTGATGCCGCCAGAGTTCCTGGTCATCGGGCATATCGTCCAGGACCTCTCTCCCCAGACGAGTGAGGACGAAGCGGCGGGCTGGCGCCTCGGCGGTACCGCCTCCTACGCCGCCCTCCTGGCTACCCGATTGGGGTTGCGCACCGCCGTCCTGACCGCCGCCGCTCCTGACCTCCCGCTGGACGAGCTCCTCCCGGGAACGGAGATCGCGCGCGTGCCCTCGACCCGCTCCACCCAGTTCCGCAACGTCTACACGGCTCAGGACCGCGTCCAGTACGTCCTTCAGCGCGCGCCCCTCATCACTCCCTCCTCCCTGCCGGACGATTGGCGCGGCGCCAGGATCGTCCTCCTCGGGCCCGTGGCCGGCGAAGTGGGCGTGGCGCTAGCTGACTGCTTCCCCCAGGCCCTCATCGGCGTCTCCGCCCAGGGCTGGCTGCGGGAGATAGGGCCCGATAGCCGCGTCCGCCCCGTCCCGGCTGAGCGGTGGCAGGGGGACCCCCTCCTCCGGCCGGCCCACGTCCTCTTCGTCTCCGACGAGGACCTGCCGCCCAATTCGAAAGCCGTTCTGGAGAAGTGGAGCAGGCGTGTCGACACGCTCGCCTACACGTCAGGCGAACACGGCGCCGAGGTCTGTCACCGGGGCGCCTGGCGTCACATCGACCCCTTCCCGGCGAAGGCAGTCGACCCAACCGGCGCCGGCGACATCTTCGCCACCGCCTTCCTCGTCCGCTATCAAGAATCCGGCGACCCCTGGCAGGCAACCCGCTTCGCCGCCTGCGCCGCCGCCCTCATCGTCGAGTCTGAGGGGCTGGCAGACATCCCAGACCGCGCGACGATCGAGGCGCGCCTGCGGGAGCACCCCGAAATCGTCGCCCGGTAGGCGAGCCACAAGGGCACATCCGCTTCCCTGCTATAATCGCGGTGATGGACCGCACCGAGATCACCGCCTATCTGCGACAGGTCCCCGACCTCATCGAGGAGGCCCTGCACGGGCTGTCCGACGATGAGCTGCGCCGCCGGCCCTCCCCGGGCGAGTGGTCCGCCCTGGAGGTCTACTGCCACCTGCGCGACTCCGCCCAGGAGGAGGGCGTCCGGGTCCGCCGCCTGGTGGAAGAAGACGGCCCCACCCTGGAGCCCTACGACCAGGAGGCACGCGCCATCGAGCGCAACTACCAGGGGGAGGACATCCGCCGCCTGCACACCGCCCTGCGCGCCTTCTGGGGCGGACTCGCCTACCAGCTCGAGGGCCTAACGGACGAGCAGTGGGAGCGCGGTGGCACCCACCCGGAGGTCGGCCCCGTCACCGTCCGCAGCCGCGCCGAGGATGAGGTGGAGCACGCGCAAGCCCACCTGGAGCAGCTCAAGGCGGTCCGACAACAGCTGTAGGGCGCCTGAGCTCAGCCGCAGCCTACCGGCGCGCCTGCCTGTCGGCAGCCAGGCCCACCTGCCCCGCCTCCGCCCGGGCGCC
>JADFRV010000200.1 GCA_022561095.1 Chloroflexota bacterium
GCGTGGAGAAGTCCAGGAAGCCAAAGTCTACCGGCTTCTTGACCTTGTACACGTGCTCCCCGGCCAGTAGCACGTACGAAATATGCGTCTGGAGCAGCTCCACGCGGTCCACGGGGTGAGGATAGGCGGCGGGGTCGAGCAGGGCACGTATGACGGGCGGCAGGGCGCTTTCGGACATGGCTGACCAAGTATAGCAATACGCCTTAACGGGGAACAGATCGAGTTATACTGCGGACGGTATGCGGGACGTAGAAGTGGTGACCTGCTTTTTGCTGCGTCGAGGCGAGGGCGGCCCTTCGACCCATTCGGTAGGCTCTCCGAGCGGTGCATCGGAGTCCGCAAAGCGGACAGGGCAGGCTGTCCGGGAGGCGGCGCGGCGGCTGGCGGCGCGGTTTGACTAAGGGACGACGAGCCACTTGGCGCCGGACGGCGCCTCCAGCTCGCCGGTCACCTCGCCCGAGGCGAGATCGAGCAGGTAGATGGTGTCGGCCGAGCTATCCAGAAGTGCCACGCGATCCGCGCCGAGGGGAGCAGCGTGGGTGATGCCGTCTGGGAGATCGAACTGAAGCGGTTCGTCCGGGTCCGCGGGGTCGAACACGATCAGCGTGTCGAACAGGATACCCGTGTAGGTCTCGGGCTCGGTAGGCCCGATGGCGAGCAGAGTCCGATGGTCATCAAGTTGCCAGTCGCCGCTGCCCCAGACTCCGCTGCCCCACAGCCGCAGGTTCCCCAACGTCAGGAGGTTGGTGCCGGATTGTTCAGGGTCAGCGAAGACGACATCGCCGTTTCCGAACGCCATGAACGCGTCGCCGTCGTCGTAGAGACGGCCGTAGACAGGATTGTGCCAGAACCCTCTCGGATCGGGTGCCGCGGTTACGGCCGGAAGGGGGCCAGCAAGAGTCAAGACGGAGCCATCGGGCGCGACGGAGACGAGAGAGCGCCGGTCTCCGCAGAGCGCAAGGACGTCCGATTGCCCAAGCGGCGTTAGAGCGGGGCAGAATCCCGGCATCTCTGCCCTTACGACCTCTTGCCGAGCTTCCAAATCGACGATGCCGACGACGTTGGCCAGGCGCTGCGGCTCTCCCTCGTCGTTGCGGGGGTGGACCGTGTAGTAGAGGTAGCGCTCGTCCCGCGATAGCCCCCAGAACGGCCCGTAACCCGTGGCGGCTGCGCGATCCAGGAGGTGGATGGACCACTTGGCCTCGCTGAGATCCGCGATATCGTAGACGTTGAGACGTGCCTCGAAGTCATCGCCCTCCAGATCGGATACCAACAGCTCGCCGGCGGAGAGGCGAAACAGGACCCAGGTTTGGTAGCCGCTGGTGAGCTGAGCGACAGTCTCTCCGGAGGACAGATCGATGAGCGTGAGCAGTGCGCTAGTGGTGCCTTCGTGCTCATCGTCGAGAGCGATGATGAGGTTATCCGTGGAGACCGGCGGCGGCGCTTTCTGGTCTCCCCCGCAGGACAAGGTCAAAAGCAAGAGAACCGCTGCCGCAGAGAGATAGACCCGCATAAAATCCCTGGTATTACAACGCGGAGCCGCCTGCCTTCGGTTCGCGCTAGCCAAACCGAGCCGCGCTGAACGGCGCCAGCGACGTCTCCGTCTTCCCCTCCGTGATGAGCTGAGCGATGAGCTTTCCGGTGATGGGGCCCAGCAGGATGCCGTTGCGGAAGTGGCCGGTGGCCACGTAGACGTTATCTTTGCCGGGCAGCCGGCCGATGATCGGGTGACCATCGGGGGAGCCGGGACGCAGGCCGGCCCAGGCGCTAGCCACCTCTCCGTGACGCAGGGCCGGGACCAGCCCTCGCGCCATGCGGCGCAGCCAGGCGAGGCCACGGCGGGTGGTCGTGGGGCGGAAGCCAACGTCCTCCACCGTGGCTCCGGCATAGAGGAAGCCGCCGGCCTTGGGCACCAGGTAGCCTTCATCGCCCCATAGGATGTGCCGGACCGCGCTAGTGCGGTAGGCCAGCATCTGGCCGCGCATGGGGCGGGTAGGGACATCGAAGCCGAGACGGCGGGCCAGGGGGCGCGTCCAGGGCCCGGCGGCCAAGACGATGTGATCGGCGGCGATCTTGTCGCCATCGCCAGTGCAAACGGCCACCACGCGCGAGTCAGAGACCAGGAAGCGGGACACGGCGGCTCCCCGCCTGAGTACCGCGCCGCGGGAAGCCGCCGCGCCGGCCAGGGCCTCCGTGAGCAGAGCGGCGTTGACGTGGCGCTCCTCCGGCGAGTAGGCGGCGCCGGTCAGGGCTGGCGAGAGGCCGGGCTCTAACCGGCGTAGAGGCTCGCCCTCCACCCACTCGAGGCTTGGCCCTGACTCCTGCTGCCGGCGGACGAGGGCGCGCAGCGCCTCAGCTCGGCCCTCGGTCTGGGCCACCAGGAGGATGCCGGTGGCTTTATACTGCACATCGCTGCCCGTCTCATCCCGGAGAGCGTCAACGAGAGATGGGTAGAGCCTCAGGCTCGCCAGGCCGAGGTCGCGGAGGGCCCCCGCGGGCAGCGCTTCAGCCTGCTTGAGAGCGAGGTGGGTGTCCTGTCGCAGAAGGTAGATCGCGGGCGGGATCAGCAGACCGGCGGCGGCGCCGGAGGCCTCCCCCGCCAGCCCGTCGCGCTCCAGCAGCGTGACGCTGGCGCCCGCTTCCGTCAGGTAGTAGGCGGCCGCGCAGCCGATGACGCCGCCGCCGACGATGGCGACGTCCGTCATCAGAACCCGCGCACGAGGACAACGCCGCCGACGATGAGAAGCGCGCCGACGATCTTCAGAGCGTCGATCGGGTCTTTGGCCTGACCGATGAGCGCCAGATGGTCGAACAGGATAGCCCCCATCATCGCGCCGGCGGTGAGGGCGGCGCTGGTGGTGGCGATGCCGACGCGGGGCCCGGCAAACGACACCGTCCACACTATGAGCGCGCCGGCCAGCCCACCCAGGAAGTAGTACCACTCCAGGCCGCGCATGATGCCCAGGAACGCCAGCAGAGCGATGATGGCCAGCGGCAGCAGGTAGAGCAGCGGCTTGATCTGCGTATTCAGGTTCAGATCGCCCACAAGGGCGAAGCGGCCGAGCATGAAAAGGACGACGGAGCCGTAGGTCACGGTTGCGGAGACCAGGAGCGCCTCCGGCACGCCCCGCTCCTCGCCCATGGCGCCGTTCACCAGGACCTGCACAGCAGCGGCCAGTCCGGCAGCGAAGACGAGCAGGAGGATTAAGGCATCCATGACTAACGGCTCCTTCTTGGTGATTGTGTCAGCGCCACCGCCCACCGCTCGCACGACCTCGACCGTGTCGCCTTCGTCGATCGTTACGCGCTGCCAGTCGCTGCGGGGTACCACCTCGCCGCCGACGGCGACAGCAACCTGGCGGGCGTTTATGTCAAGCGTTTCGAGGAAGGCGGTGACGCTCAGAGGGCCCTCCATCTCCCGCGGCTTGCCGTTGACGGTTACGCTGATCATTCCCAGCCTCCGGCGCGCCTGATCCGCCCAGCAGTGTCGTTCAGCTCGGACTGTGGGGGGGCGTTCATCTCCGCCGATCGCCGGAAGCCGAGACCATCGCCCACGAATCGCGGTAGGACATGCAGATGAACATGGAAGACCGTTTGCCCCGCGACCGCACCATCCGCCAGGAAAAGGTTGAAGCCTTCCAATCGGACCCCAGCATCCTTCAAAGCAGCCGCTATCCGCCTCCCTACCGTGAACATGTGGCTGGCGGTATCGTCGCCCAGGCTCAGCACGCTCATCTCATGCTTGAGCGGCGTGACAAGAACGTGCCCAGCATTCACAGGCCGGATGTCCATGAAAGCCATCACCGAGTCGTCTCTGTAGACGATGCTGGCCGGGGCCTCACCCGCGACGAT
>JADFRV010000201.1 GCA_022561095.1 Chloroflexota bacterium
TGGGGGGGAGGAGGAGGGGGAGCGTCCACGGGGGGGTAAGAGGCGGCCCGCCGCACCTGAGGCGGCGGAGGAGCCGCAGGAGCCGCGGCGCCGGGGTCTTGAGGAGCTTATCAGCGGCGAGGGCGGTTCAGAGGAGGACTTCCCGGAGCTGGCGGACGAGCTCAAGGGGATCGGCGATATCGCCGATCTGCTGCGGGAGGGCGGCCGCGAGCGCCGCCGCTTCGGCGAGGAGCTGAAGCACCTGTTTGAGGGTGGGGAGGAAGGCTCCAGCGGCGAGGATGAAGAGGAAGAGGAGACGGACGACCACCTCAACTGACGTCGCGTTTTATCAGGCGTCTCCCCGTTAAGAGCCGGACTCGTACTGTCGCATGGCCCCCACCTGGGCGGCGAGCACGTGCGTTCCGCTGTCTACGAAGATGATGCTCCCCGTCACCATGCGGGATAGGTCGCTGGCCAGATAGACCGCCGTGTTTCCGACGTCTTGGGGCGTGATGTTCTCGCGTAGCGGCGACACCTCTTCCGTCCACCGCCGGAGGGCCGATAGCCCCTTGACGGCGCTGGCAGAGAGGGTGCGTACGGGCCCCGCAGAGATGGCGTTTACTCTGATCTTGCTGAGGCCGAGCTCTACGGCGAGGTAGCGGATCCCCACCTCCAGGGCGGCCTTGGCCGCTGCCATCGCGTTGTACCCCGGCACGGCCTTCTCGACGGCGTTGTAAGTCAGGGCGATTATACTGCCACCACCTCGTTCATCCATTAGCGGCGCGGCCGACCGCGCCAGCACGTTCAATGAGTACGCGCTCACCTCCATCGCCAGCTTGTATCCCGTGCGGGAGATCTGGGAGAACGGCCTGTTCAGGTCGTCTCGATCCGCGAAGGCGATGCAGTGAACCAGGGCGTCCAGCCCTTTCCACTCCGACCGTATGGTCTGAAACAGGGCGTCGATGGTGGAGTCATCGGTGACGTCACATGGGAAGAGGAGGAAGTCCTCAGGGTTGCCCAGAGTGGCCACCAGCTTCCTCACGTTCCTCTCGAGCCTGCCCTTCGGCTCCTCCTGGTAGGTGAAGGCCAGGGACGCACCCTGGTCGTGCATCGCCTGAGCTATTCCCCAGGCGATGCTGTGCTTGTCGGCGACACCCATGATGAGGGCTTTCTTGCCAGCCAGGAGCCCTTTCTGTGAGAGGTTCATCTCGGCATCACCGTTCCTTCGAGAGTGTGGGACGCACAGCGGTTCACGAAGCCTCCTTATCAATCAACTGCGAGGGCTCATCGGCTGCGCCGGCCTGCATACGCTCCAGGCAATCGCACAGGACGTTCGCCAAGGGAACGCGGTCATTACTATAGTCCAACGAGTCCAGGGGCGGTAGCAGTATAACCCGTCCTGTCCCGACTTCCAGTTCGACCCCAACGGCGGCGCCGCCGAGGCTGCGGGCGAACACACGCCCGTATTGGGAGAAGCTTTCGTCTTGCTCGGATGCGTAGGCGCGGAAGGCTAACCTAACCCCAAACGCTTTCACGTAAGGCGCAAACGCGTGCTCCGCATCCGCTATCTCCACGCCCGACTTCCCGAATCCAGCCAGGAGGTGTTCGGTGTAGGAGAAGCCTTCAGGCGCGGGCAACCAATCGTAGCGCCGCCAGGCGGGCAGGCCGGCGATACCTTCGTGGGCCACGTCCGGGTAGGCGAAGCAGACCAGTGTGCCGCCGCGGGCCAGCGCACGTTCGGCCTCCAGACGCCGCAGCTGCAGCAGCTCCGCCAGCGAGAACGTCCGGGTGCTGCTGGGGCCGTTGACCACCGTCTGGCCGCTGTGGGTTCTGTGCTCCGGCGAACCGTCTCTCGCCTGCTCCACCGCTTCCGAGAGGGCCGACATGTCTACGATGATCCGATCATAGTCGAACAAGGAGGGGGCGGAGAGGAACGAGTAGTTATCGAAGGTGATGTGGGGCAGGGGGATGCCAAGGACGAGTGTGCGCATTCTGGCTCAGCTTAGCGAAAGCGATCTCAGGTACTGTTTAAGGGCCGGGCCGATGTCCTCACGGCGCAGCGCCAGCGTCACCGAGGCCTCCAGCAGTCCCAGCGGCCGGCCGGTGTCGAACCGCTCCCCCTGGAGCTCGCAGGCGAACAGGGGGTGACCGGCCTCAATCAGCATCGCCAGGGTGTCCGTGAGCTGCATCTCGCCGTTAGCACCGGGCGGTGTGCGCTCCAGCAGCGGCCAAACGTCCGCTGCCAGGATGTAGCGTCCGACGATGGCTAGATCGGATGGCGCCTCTTTCAGCGATGGCTTCTCCACGATGCCGCGAACGCGGTACACCCGCTCCTCGACCGGCTCCGGGGAGATGACTCCGTAGTGCACGACCTCCTCGCGCGGCAGCCGCTGCACGGCGAGGATGCTACCGCCGTGTCTATTGTGCACGTCGATGAGCTGGCGGATGGCGGGCACGTCGGAGATGATGATGTCGTCGGGGAAGAAGAGCGCGAACGGTTCCTCACCGACGACAAGACGGGCCGAGAGGACGGCGTGGGCTATACCGCGGCGCTCCTTCTGCCGCACGAAGGCGATGTCGGCGAGATCGGTCACCCGGCGTACCTCGCGCAGCTCTGATTCCTTGCCGCTGCTCTCCAGGACCTGCTCGAGCTCGGAGTTACGGTCAAAGTGATCTTCCACTGACCTCTTCGCGCCCGCTGTGACGATGGTGATGTGCTGAAGTCCGGCAGTCACCGCCTCCTCCACCACATGCTGGATGACGGGCTGGTCAACGAGTGGCAGCATCTCCTTGGGCACGGCCTTTGTAGCCGGCAGGAAGCGGGTGCCGTGGCCCGCGGCCAGGATCACTGCCTTGCGGACGGTCATGCTGGGGAGGGCTCCTTACTGGTGCTTGCCTGAAGGCAGTCTACATCAGGGGTAGTGACCTAGCAAGCGGCAGTCGTTCTCGGCGACTGGGCGGTACCCTCAGGCGAATGACGCCATCTGCAGTCAGGGAGGATGATAATAGTTCTACCACATCCCCGTTTTCCCGTCGCCAGGTTTGGCTTGACACTGAGGTTCACGGCCATGATAGGATGCTTGCGGTCGTGCTAGACGGGGAGCTAGCGGTGCCCTGAACCCGCAATCCGCTATAGCGGGGTTGAATTCCCGCTCGAGGTCTAGGTGACGTGGGGACTGCCTCTGATAAGTGGCGTTGAAGACCCGGCCCTGCGCGGCGAGGCGCTTTGAACCCCGTCAGGCCCGGAAGGGAGCAGCGGTAAGTAGTTAGCTTCGGGTGCCGTAGGCAAACCGAGTTGGAGCTGGTTGTCAGGGCAAGCCCTTCGGAGCCGGATCGACAGCGGGTGCACGACCACTCTAATGGTATGAGAATCCCGTATGGCTAAAGAGAGGTGAGTTTGCCAGAACCCCAAGTCAGGACGGACGCTCCGAACTACAAGCATAGTGGGATTGATAGCCGTCCGCCGCCCCAGTCGGCGGCTCACCGGTCCAGCGATCGTCTTCATCTGGCCCTGGCGATATCTCTGGCCGCGGTCGCCCTCATCCTCATCGCTCTGCCTCTCACGCGTTCCAGAGTCAGCGCCGAAGAGCCCAATAGCGCGCCCGTCCTCGTCGTATCAGAGGCCTTCTCCGCTACGCTCCAATCGCAGGCGCAGACTTTAGTCAGCGCCCTGACGGCGGCAGGCCCTGCGGCCACTCCTCGGGATACTGTTCTCACCCAGAGCCTGGACGGCTTCCCCGGCGCTCCTCTTGTACCACGGTCCGTCCTGACGGCGGCGGCAGGGGTGTTAGTGCAGGGCGCCCTCGCCGGCTCGGAAGGCCAGCCTGGTTTCGCCATGGAGTTGCA
>JADFRV010000202.1 GCA_022561095.1 Chloroflexota bacterium
CCCCAGCGCTCCACCGTCTCACGCACCATCCGCTGAACGTCCTCTTCCTGCGCCACGTCCACCGTTAGCGAGGCCGCCTCGCCGCCCGTGTCGGCGATCTGGTGAGCTACCTGGTCCGCTCCTTCCCCATTGATGTCGACGCACATCACCTTCGCCCCCTCCTGCCCGAACAGCAACGCCGTCGATTTCCCGATACCGGAGGCCGCGCCCGTGATCAGCGCCACCTTTTCCTTCAGCCGCATATCCCCTCCTTGTCGACGAGCTACGCCGGCGCCGGCACCGACGACAAAAACTCCACGATCGCCCCCGCCGACTCCTCAGGCTTCTCCCAGAAGAACATGTGCGCCACCCCAGGCAGGATCCGCACCCTAGATCCGCTTATCCGTCCCCGCAGCACCTCGGCGTTCTCCACCGGCACCAGGAGATCCTTATCGCCGTGGATGATAAGCGTGGGCGCCTCGATATGGGTAAGCCGCTCGTACGTATCGAACGCCTGGATCGCCGCGAAGTGCCGCCTTATAGTGTCCCACGGTGTTGGGGCCGCAAACCATGTCGTAGTCAGCCACGCCCAGAACTCTACCCCGGCTCTCGCCTGAAATTCGGGCGTAACGATCGCTTGGAGGTACTGCCGCGCGCGGTCTTGCGGCGACACGTTCCCCGCCTGCCCCGCAGCGGTCACGATCTCCGAGCTGGGCAACACCCCGTGCGCGAAGCCGCAGTTCGTGCAGCCCAGCGCCAGCCCCTGCACCACCTGCGCGTGGTTCAGCACCAGCTCCTGCGCGATCATCCCTCCCATCGATATCCCCAATACGTGCGCCCGCTCGACCCCCAACTCCCGCAGCAGCCCCGCCGCGTCCTCCGCCATGAGACGAATGCCGTAATCGCCACTAGGCTTATCCGTGAGCCCAGTGCCGCGGTTAGAAATGCGGATCGTTTGGAAGTGCGGTCGCAGCCTCTGCAAGAACGCTTCTCCCCAAAACCCCGCGCTTCCCATCCAGCCCATGATCATGAGCAGCGGCGGCCCCGTGCCCTCAACGTAGTACTCGATATTGATGTCGCCGACCTTGGCGATAGGCATCGCCTCGCTCCTCCTTACCGGACCGGACTGGTGACCGAACAGTATCGTAACTTTACGTGCGCGTCAATGATTTGGACAATCGGGAGAGCCCGCCCATGTACTTCGGAGCGCTCTACACCACTGCCTCCGCTTCCGCCCTCCCCGTGTCCAGCGCGAACGGCGGGTACTCCTCGACTAAAGAGGCGTGGTAGCCCAGCAGCCGCGCCTCCCAGCGGAGGACGCCCCGCTGGAAGTTGTACAGCCCTTCCGGGTAGCTCTCCCGCAGCAGCACCATTACCGCCGCGATCAGCCACACGGCCACCGATACGATGCCCAGGAGCACGAACACAAACGCGTTGGGGATGCTGTAGATGAGGCGCAAAAGAGCCGACCCAACGGTGGGGCTGCCACCCGCCCTGACCTCGAAGCGGACGATCTCCCCCGGCCTCTCCGTCGGGAACCGGTCGGTAAGGATTATCAGGTAAGCGTAGAACGCCACCAGCCAGCGCAGCCAGCCGCTCACGCGGGGCCCATCCTCCTCGATAAACCTCTGGCTCCCTCGATTCGATACCAGGATCGCTGCCAGCACCGGCAGGAGCAGGTAGACGAGCCCGAACATCCAGCCCACGGTGCCCGTCACGATCGAGACGATAATCAGTAGGAGGATGCGCAAGAACACCTGCGACCGCTCGAACTTCTCCGGTCGCGTAATGTCGAAGACCACAGGGTACTCCGCCACCGTATGCGACTCCTTTCGCCGTCCGGCCGCCCGCCCCTGCGCCACGATGTTACGCGCCGCCGCCGTAGCCGTCCAGCGCTGCCTTCTCTATCGCCTTCGCTCCTGTGTCAACCTGTGGCCGGTGTCATAAGTCATATCTGTGCTAACCTGTGGCCAATACCATGAGCGCCTCTCCTGACCGCCTTCAGTTCGGCGTCAACCTCTACCCCCACCAGTGGCGTGACGCCGCCCGCATCGAGGAGCTCGGCTACGACTCCGTCTGGACCTCCGAGCACATCTTCTTCCATTTCCCCACCTTCGACGCCCTCACCATCCTCGCCGCCGTCGCCGCCACAACCGATCGCATCCGCCTCGGCACCGCCGTCCTCCTCCTCCCCCTTCGCCCCGCCGCCCTCGCCGCCAAGGAGATCACCTCCGTGGACATCATCTCCGGCGGCCGCCTCACCCTCGGCATTGGCGTCGGCGGCGAATACCCCAAGGAGTTCCAGGCCGTCGGCGTCCCCGTCAACCAGCGCGGCTCCCGCACCGATGAGGCGATCCAGCTACTGCGAAAGCTCTGGACCGAGGACAACGTCTCTTTCGACGGCCGCTTCACGAAGCTCGACGGCGTCACCCTCCAGCCCAAGCCCGCCCAGCCTGGCGGCCCGCCCCTCTGGATCGCCGGCCGCTCCCAGGCCGCCATCCGCCGCGCCGGCCGCCTCGGTGACGGCTACCTCCCCTACCTCTTCTCCCCCGAACGCTTCCGCGACAGCCTCGCTCAGGTCCGACAGGTCGCCGAGGAGGCGGGCCGCGACCCCGCCGCCATCGAGGGCGCGCTCTACCAGTTCATCTGCCTGACCGACAGCTACGAGGAGGCGAAGGGCATCGCCGCCGCCGACCTCTCACGCCGCTACAACCAGCCGTTCGAGAAGATCGTCGACCGCTACGTGGTGATGGGCACCGCCGATGACTGCGCCCGCCGCCTCGCGGACTTCGCCGACGCGGGCGTCCGCCACTTCCTCCTCGTCCCCATCACCCCCGCCTTCGCCGACTTCATGCCCCACGTGGAGCGCTACGCCTCAGACATCATCCCGCGCCTCGGAAGCGCGTAGGGGCGACCTTCAGGGGCGATTGGTGATTTGACGCACCCAATTCATTCGTCTTCCAAGTAGGCGTCTTCCTTCTGCCAGACGTGCTGTTGATGACAGTGCGGGCAGCTGACGCTGTTGTCCTTGAGTGTGCTGGTATCGAATGCCTGTCTGGTGAATTCCATCCCGTTAGAGACCGGGGTGAGATCCATCCCGGTAAAGACCGGTTGGCCAGTCGTTGGGCATTTAATCATGAGCCTAGCCATTTTCAAAGCCTCCTTCGCTCTGGCGATGATCGGCTTGACACACCCTGACTAGCTGGCGATTGTGGGGGCGGCGGCGAAGCGAGAGCTGGCAGCGAGCGGCGGGGCTACTCCGGGTGTACACAGTTTGAGCCGCTGCTATTGGGGCGCTGCTCCTATTTGCTGGAGCAGCGTCATCAGGTCGAAATACTGATGCAGCTCCTTGATCTTATCGCCCTGGAAGGTGATCACCTGGACCCCCGGCAGCGACATCGACTTGCCAGACGGAGGGATGGTGCCGCCTGGCCCCACGAGCGGGCCGCTCTGCGTCCCCGTCCATGTTAGCTCTATCGCCACCGAGTTGCCGCTGGCGAATGCGTTCTTAATTGTCCCCTTGCCATCGGGGAGAGCCTGCTTCCACCCCTTGTACGCCTCGACCAACTGGTCTGCGCCCTGCATCCGCCTTTGGCTCCCGACCTCATCGTAGACAACATCGGATGCCAGCGAAGCCTTGAGCCGTTGCCAGTCCCCGGTGTTGTATGCCTCAACGTTCTCACGAGCCAACTTGATCAAGTCTTGTTCGGTCATGGGCAAACTCCTTCTGATGCTCCCACCGCTCGCTGACGCCGGTCATTATACAGCCAGGGCGTCGTGCCGGCCAACTGGCCGAAGGAAGCT
>JADFRV010000044.1 GCA_022561095.1 Chloroflexota bacterium
AATCTCGCCAGTCCGCCGGCACGCCGTTCGGGTAAGGTACCTTCCCCTCCAGCGCAACCGACTCCTCGCTCAGTGGACGGATGCCCATGGCGTGGCCGACGACCCCATTGGCCCCATCGGCGCCGATGAGAGCGCGGGCGGCGTACGAGCCACCATCGGTGCGGACGCTGACCGCGCCGGCCAGGCTTGAGCCTGATCCGCCGCCGAGACCGTCTGGGTTGGCGGCAACCTCCACGGAGCGAACCGTTTCGCCGTCCCGGAAGGCGGCCCCGGCGCCGACGGCAGCCTCGACGAGGTGCGCGTCCAGCCGGCTGCGCTGGGTCATATAGGTCAGCGGCTCATCGTAGCGCCGGTCAAAGGCAGAGCCTAGCCGTAAAGAGAACCGCGCTCCCGTAATGGTGCGTTCAACTACCGGCGCCAGGTCGATATCCTGGCAGGAAGCGGCGCGAACCGTGACCCCGCCGCCGCACGGCTTGTCGCGGGGAAAGCGGGCGCGGTCCAGCAGCAGTACGGACGCCCCCTCGCGGGCAAGGGCGATGGCGGCGGTGCTACCGGCTGGGCCGGCGCCGACGACGATAGCGTCGTAGCGCATCACGCCCATCAGTTTAGCAGGCAGGCGCCCGCTCGGCGAAGTGCTTTGCTGTTCCCCAACACCACAGGCTCTTGTTTGCCCAAGGCCCTCAACGGCCGCGCTAAGCGTTCGCTATGGCGATGCCCGCGGATACCCAGAACAGGAACTGAAGGAACACGCTGCCGCTGAGCATCAGATACGTCGCGGCCCGCTCCCGCCACTGGAAACCCAAGCCCGCTATCAGGTTGACCGCCAGGACCGCCGCCGCCGCAGCCGGTATCAGCAGGATATCGTTGCGAGAATGCAGGTCCGTGACCTCCCCCAGAGGAGGAAACTCGATCGTGATCTGCGGGCTAAGGTCCGGGAAGATGGCGAACACGTATCCCCACAAGGCGAGGTTGACGAGGACGGCGGCCAGCGCCAGCCACTGGGCGACCCGGTCGGCCCAGATGGGATGACCGCCCACGCCGTCACGCTGGACGGACTCCCTGCCGCCGGCCAGCGCCGATTGCTTGAACCGCTCCACCTCGGCGATGAACCGCGGTGGGTCCTGCGGACTGACCGCATACGTCGCTGCCGGCGTCCGCACGTAGAGGATCTCCTCGGCCGAACGGTGGGTGGAGTAGAACAGTACTTCCTCTCCCCCTACCTGACCGCGGCCGACGTGCAGGCCGGGCCAGTTCAACCCCCGCAGCGCTGGGCGGTCCTCGCCACGACCCAGGGAGAGGCCCTCAATCCGGTCCATCGGTATGAAGTGCTTCAGCGTCCCCCAGGCGATGGTGAGACCGCTGCCGTCCACCACGTACTGCAGCGTATAGCAGGCGTAGGCCCAGAAGGCGAACACCAGGGCGAGGACGATGAGCACGAGGGCGCCGGAGATAGCCGTGAACTGGGTGAGCGAGACGGGCCAGGTCGTAGCCTTGGCGATGAGGGCGAAGGCAAAGCCGGCGGCGATCACGGCCGGGACGGCCGCCACCACCACCCCCAGCGTGCGCCGGGGTCGCTCTATGATTACGCCTTGACTTTTGAATAGCACGGGGTGCACCAGGAGGCGTACTTGGAATTGCGGGCCGTGATCACATCGAAGTAGAGCTGCATCAGCCGCTTGGCGACAGGGCCCGCCTTGCCGCTCCCGATCGGGCGGTGGTCCAGCTCCACCACGGGCGTCACGTGAGCGGCGGTCCCCGTCATGAAGCACTCCTCGGCGGCGTACAGCTCGCTCCGGTCGATATCCCGCTCCACCGTCTCCATCCCCATCTCCTCGCGGGCCAGCGTGATCACCGTTTCGCGGGTGATGCCCACAAGGATGTTGGAGGACGGCGGCGGCGTGATCAGCCGGTCGCCGTCAAAGACGAAGATGTTCTCGCCGGAGCCCTCGGAGACGTGGCCCCGCTCGTCCAGCATAATCGCCTCGTCGAAGCCGTTGAGCTGCGCCTCCGTCTTCGCCAGGGCGGAGTTGGCATAGATGCCCGTGATCTTGGCGCGGGCGGGAATGGCGGTATCCTCCACCCGCCGCCAGGATGAGGTACAGCAGCGTGCCCCCTTCTCGATGTCCAGATAGGGCCCGAACGGCGCGATAAACATCAGAAAGTCGTCATCCAGGTCGTGGAGGCGAACCCCCAGCACCTCCGAGCTCTTGTAGGCCAGCGGCCTCACGTAGACGTCCTCTCGGTAGCCGGACATCTCGACCAGCTTCGTGATTATCGACTGAAGCTCCTCATTAGAGTACTCGAATTCGATCCGCATGATGCGGCAGCTCTTGCGCAGCCGGTCGAAGTGCTCCTTCAGGCGGAACAAGTAGATCTGCTGCTCCGCATCGTTCCAGTTGCCACGGATGCCCTCGAACACGCCCGTGCCGTAGTTGAAGGCGTGCGTCATCACGCCGATCTTGGCTTCGGCCAGAGGCATGAACTGCTTCTGGAAGTAAGCGTGTGGTATGGGCGCTTCCGGCATGCGGACGGCTCCTTTCGCGGCGGTGACCCTAATTATAGGCAGACTCTCGCGTTCGCGCCATATGGGGCCAGTATCAGACTAGCCCTCCCGCCACCTCACCTCGAACAGCCGCATCGAGGATCGCGCAGTCGCCTGCGCTCGACATGCGATACGTCAGCCGTCTGTCTGGGCAAACTCGCCCTGAACCAGCGCCTCCATCATCGCGGCCGGCGCCGGCTTGATCTTGCCCTTCCAATCGACAAACGCACCCGTCGAATAATCACGCATCAGCAGCGTTTCGGTCACGGGTCGCAAGACCTCATGGACCCATGTGCCGCGAATCGGCTTCACGCTGATCAACCTGCTTACGATCTCGATTTCGTCTCCGTGCGACGCGCCCTCGAAGAATTCGGCATCGTGCCGATATTGGAACGTAATGGAATCCTCATCCTTCATTCGTTCTAGCGGCCAGCCAACTACGTTCGCGGCCCAAACCGTAGCCTCTTCCAGCCAATTGAAGTACACGGCCGTTGCCACGCGGTCTGTCACGTCGAGTTCGTAACGCCGCACCCGATGCCGCCAGCGGAACGGATGAGCACCGTTATCTCGGGGCGGCACAAACGGCTTGAGCGGCGCCGACACGTGAGCCTCAGCCAGGGCGATGCAACTCTCGGGAACGCGGCGCGGACGGCCGACCGAGTAGTCGCGGCAAACCCACTCGATCCGAGCCGACACAACCGGCGCAATCTTGCCGCGCAGCGTCACCTCATGGCCGGATACGACGAGCGACTCATCTGCATCGATAACCCACGTGGCGATTCTGAGCTCATCCCCGTAGCGAACAGGCGCATGGTACTGGATGGCTAGCCTCCGGGCATTCCAAAACGTGTCCTCGTCCCCGCTGCCGAGGGCATCGATGGTGGCCTGCTGCAGGTGTCGAATGTAGACGGCGTTGTTCACATGCCCGAGCGAATCGCACTCATCGGTACGAACGCGAAACGGGTACTCAAAAACTGAGCCCATCGGCCTGTTCCAGCCTTCCTGGCCGCACTACTCCTCCCGCCACCTCAGCTCGTATAGCCGCACCGGGTCCTCGAACCCCCGCAACTCGGTCTCGCCCAGGTCCGCGAACATAAACTGTTTCCCTGCCGCCAACTCTCTCACGACTATCGGTGCAAGGATCTGGCCTGGCTCCGCCTGCGCACAGATTCGCGCTGCGAGCTGCACCGCCGTCCCGAACAGGTCCTCGTCCTCCGCTATCGGCTCCCCGGCGTTCAGCCCGACCCGCACACGGATCGGCTCCTCGGCCGACTGGTTGCGCTGGTGAAACGCCCGTTGAATAGCGATAGAGCATCTGAGGGCGAGGCTAGCGGAGGCGAAGGAGGCCATAATGCCATCACCGGTGTGCTTGATCTCGGAGCCGCCGTTGGCCCTAAGGGCGTCCCGCACGATGGCGTTATGGGTATGGAGTACAGCCTGGGCCTCCGCATCGCCATGCCGCTGTGTTAGGACGGTGGAGCCTTCAATGTCTGTAAACAGGATGGTCAGCGGAGGCTCGCCCCTATACGTGTCGACTGGCTGCGGCTCCGGTCCCAGCTCCACCCCAAGGAAATCGGCCATAGCGCTAAGCACCGACTCGGTGTCGCCCAGGAACGGAGCCGGGGAGGCACCCTCTAGGATGACCAGCTGCGCGTGCGCGATTCGGGACGCGAGCCGCCTGGCGCCATCCACGCCCGGCACGGAGAACTCACGACGGTGGAGCACCAGAGTTGGCGCCCTAACCAGTGGAAGGAGGTCAACTACGTCGTAATGATCGATCGCGTCGCTGACCGCCTTTACGGCCTCCCGTGATACAGCTTCGCGGATGAATTCGGCGAACTGGCGCGCCTTCTCGCCTGTGGACCACCCAAAGGTGACGTGCGCCACTGTCTCTGTGTACACCTCCCAGTCTTGATCCAGCAACGCGCGGGTCGCCTGAAGCTGCGGCGACGAGCCATACTCATCGGCGCCGTGAGCGTATGTACACCATAGGATGAGGCGTGAGACGCGGTCCGGATGACGTGCGGTGTAGGCGATCGCCGCCGGTCCCGAATGCAGGGGCCCGAACAGATCGAAAGACTCTAGTCCCAGGTGGTTCACTACCGCTTCCAGGTCCAGGACGTGCGCATCAAGCGAGTGGTCGTCCACATCGCGGTCGGACAGCCCGGACCCCCTGGAATCGTAGCGGACCACGGTCCTCTTCTCGGCTAGCCGCTGGAACCATTGGTGAAGCTCAGGGAGCCGCGCCACTCCCGCTCGATGTGACTCCAGGGAACGTTGGGCATCGATACGAACGGCGGGCCGTCGCCCAATGTCCAGAAGGCGATGCTCACGCCATCGGCGGCGTGGGCGTACTCAATGCGCGGCTCCATGGCGGGACTATTCTACGCCATCCGGCGGAATCCTGTTGCCCTTTTCGCTCTGTCAGCGATGTCGCGGCTGTAAGGCCCCCAATTCCTATGTAGTGGGAGGCCAGTGAGAATCCCGATATTGGATTCCTGGTGCTCAGAGAATACCCCCGGAAACAATATTTTGTACCCCCCGGCGGAACCGGTGCGCCAACACTAAGGACGGTCCACGCAGACGTTATCCGATCCTACGGCCCTTAGGTAGTCCCACGGGCTGAAAAATGTGATCTTGATGGCGCCTGGGCCGTCGGGGACGATGGTTGTACGTTCCTTGCTGGCCTCGCCCATCTTCCATCTGAAGCGGACCGTCTTGTTGGTGCGAATGGCGTCGAGGACCGCTACGCGCACCCGGTCCTTGCCGGCGTCGGGCCAACGGCGGATATGTTTGAGCTCCTCGCGGCTCAGGCCTCTCAGCGCGCCTAAGAATGGGTCAGGGAGGCCTCTGAAGGGAGCCGTGCTAAGGGCAGCTACCACGGCCCGTGGCCGGGCCCTGAAGAGGGCTTCCAGCGCTTTGGTTGTATTCGTGACTCCGGTCCGGCGGTAGCGATTAAACGTTGCCACGTTCATGCTATGCCTCCTTTCTGCTGCGACGTGCCGCATCCGGCAGGTCGTACGCCCAAAGCCGCCGTCTACTTTGGCCTCCAGGGTGAGGCTGGCCCCCGTTCAAGGACCGACAGTGGCGGCGCGAATCCCCCAGGATTAGGGCCCCCCATTCTACGCCTCGGCCACAGTTTGTCAACCCCTAGCGGAACCCTACGGGCGTAGCCGGGCTAGGCGGCTGTCAACGCAGCCTAGCCCTCCTCGAGCCACCTCAGTTCGTACAGCCGCACCGGGTCCTCGACGCCATTGAGCGGGACTCCTCCACAGCGGTAGAAAGGGCCGGAGGAGGTCCTTGGTTCACTCCCTTGTTGCCGTGACCAGCACTCGCCGTCGGTAAGGTCGTTCTTGAAGCGTCATCGACAGCTCAAGGAACAGCGCCTGACTGGCAGCCTCTCCCATCTCCTGTTTCAGAGCCTCACTCGCGTCAAGAAGGGCGGCATAGGCGGTCGTCATCGGTTCTGGCCAGCCCGGAACCTCCTCGTAGATCCCGACGCTGAAGCCCGCCTCCCTCAGTAGCGGTCGGTAGTCACCGACCGGATCGTCGCCGAACGCTGGCAGCTCCGCAGCGCGATCCGCGTCCACCTCAAAGGCCGTGAACACCAACCGTCCGCCCGGGCGCAGGATGCGTGCGGCCTCAACCATGGCCGCTCGCTTGTCGGGCGCATACTGTATCGCATCTTCACTCATCGCCCCATCGGCTGAATCGGTTACCAGCCCGGTATCAGCGAAAGAGCCGACAACGAACCGCGCCTGCCCGGCCAGATCGAGTTCAACCGCCCGCGCACTGGCCTGCTCCACGGCGACAGGCGAGAAGTCTACTCCGATGAGGCGTGCCCCTGTTTCGCGTGCCACCCAGAGCGCCGGACCACCCCTGCCGCAACCGAGATCGACCAGCGTGTCGCCGGGATTCAGATGGAGTTCGGCGGCGATGTGCCGTAGTTCGGGCAGGGTAACGAAGCTGACATGTCCGAACTGCTCCGGGTAATCATCGCCTTCCGCATGTTCGTGCCATAGACGGCGCAGCGTTGGGCTGTTCGGCGTGGCCGCATACACTGCGTCATAGCCGGTCAAGACGATGTCTTGCTCCATCAGTCCCCCCACCTCACCTCGTACAGCCGCACCGGCTCATCGAACCCCTTGAGCGACGTCTCGCCCCGGTCGGCGAACAGGAAGTCCTTGCCCTCTGCTAGCTCCCTGACGACGTTGGCAACCAGTATCTCCCCGCCCTTGGCCGTCGCTGTGATACGGGCAGCCCTGTTGACCGCCGTACCGAACAGGTCGCTGCGCCCGTCTGGGTCGTCCTCCGCTATCGGCTCCCCCGCGTTCAGCCCGATGCGCACCCGGATAACCTCCGCTCGTCCTGAGCCTGTCGAAGAACCACCTTTCGAGCGAAGCCAGCCTTCGTTCCACTCGGCAAACGCCCGCTGCATGGCGATTGCGCACTCCAGCGCCCGCGTGGCCGAGGAGAAGGAGGCCATGAACCCGTCCCCCATCGTCTTCACCTCCGAGCCGCTGTGCGACTTCAGCGCCTCCCGCACCATGCGCTCGTGCTCGCGCAGCAACTCCCGCGCCTTGGCGTCTCCGAGGCGCTCCGTCAGGGCCGTCGAGCCTTCGACGTCAGTAAAGAGGATGGTGTGAACGGTTGCTGCTTCAGGCGGCGTGGCCGTCTGTACCGAAGCAGGCTCTGTCAGATCTGGGATGTCGCCTTCGAAGAACCTCTGTGCGAGCAGCGGACCCTCAAACGCGTTATCCACGAACGCAACGCGCGAATCCTTGATCAAACCCGCCACACGTCGCGTCGCGTCCATGCTGCTGTTGGGGTTGTTCCGCTGATGGATCAGCAGCGTGGGCGTTGACAGGGAGGTCGCGTCCGCGTCCGCATCCCACCGCCTAGCGTCTTCTGCCAAGCGCTCGAAGCTGGCCACCTCGCCCGTGGCGCGTATCAGGCCTGCGAAGTCGCTGACAAGCTGATCAGTGAAATCAGGACTAAACGAGCGTACGGCGGTCTCCGACGCCAGCTCCCAATCGATCTTCGCCAACTCCGTCAGTATCAGCATGCGTTCGTTAGACATGTCCTCCCACGATGCCGCTGCCGGCGCCTGGGCGAGGTGGGTTACCTTGTCCGGATGCCGAGCTGTGTACGCCAGCGCTGGTATGGTAGCAAACCCTAAGGAGTAGATACGCAGCTCCTCGAGCCCGAGCCGGTCCACGACCGCTTCTATGTCCAGCACAAAGCTGTCTAGCGCGAAGTCATCCGGGTCTCGATCGGACAGCCCGAATCCTCTCGGATCAAGCCGGACGAGCGTGGCCCACTGAGCCACCGCCGTGTACGCCATACGCAAAGGGTCGATCTGCCACTCTGCCTCCAGGTGCGAAAACGGCATCGCTAGGAACAGCACCGCCGGCCCCTCGCCGATTGCGTAGTAGGCGATGCTCACCCCGTCGCTCGTCTTCGCGTACCGGATCTGCGGCTCCATAGCGGCCTTATTCTACGCCATCGTGCCAACCCCCGTTTCAGACAGTCCGCGCGCCCATCTCGTTGACTGCCGACAGGCCGCGCGCTATCGTGAGCTTGACCCCCCGCAGGCAGATAGGAGGCAGACCTGCCTGCCGGTAGGCAGGCGCAACATCCCATGGGTAAATGGCTGAGGCTGGGCGATCTCGAGCTCCTTGTGGTGAGCGATGGCGTGCTGCGCCAGGACGCCGGAGCCGTCTTCGGCCTCACCCCCCGCCTCATGTGGGAGCGCTACCTGCCGGAACTGGACGATAAGTACCGCTTCCCCATGGGCCTGAACTCCATGCTCGTCCGCGGTCAGGGCAAGACCGTGCTAGTAGAGACCGGCGTCGGAACGAAGACGGGCCGCACCCCCGGCGTTTCGGGCACGGACGAGAGCGGTAACCTGCTCCGTAACCTGCAGCGCGAAGGCATCCGGCCCGAGGACGTGGACATCGTCGTCAACACCCACCTCCACTTCGATCACGCCGGCGGCAACACCCTGATCTCCGATGGCAAGCCGGTCCCCGCCTTCCCCCGCGCCCGCTACCTCATCCCGAAGGGCGAGTGGCAGGTCGCCGCCAGCCCCAACGAGCGCACCCGCGCCACCTACCTCGCCGAGAACTTCGAGCCCCTTGAAGACGCCCGCCAGGTCGAGCTTGTAGAAGGCGAGGTGGAGATCATCAAAGGGCTGAGCCTGCTGCCCGCGCCCGGCCACACCGCCGACCACTGCATCGTGGAGCTCGACTCAGGCGGCGAGCTCGCCCTCTACGTTGGGGAGCTCGCCCAGCACCCCGTAATGCTGGAGCGCATCGCCTGGATCTCCGCCTTCGACGTCCTCCCCCTGGTGTCGTTGGAGACGAAGAAGCGCGTCATCGAGCGGGCGCTGGAGCGGCGGGCGCTCATCGTCTCCGTGCACGCCCCCTACCCGGGCCTGGGACGCCTCCGCCTGGAGGATGGGAAACGCAGATGGGAACCGCTGGACGGGCAGGGACGATGACCGACCAGCCCGCCGCCGACACCCTGCGCCGCACCTGCCTCCACGCCGAGCACGTGCTCCTAGGAGCCCGCATGGTACCCTTCGCCGGCTGGGAGATGCCGGTGCAGTACTCCGGCATCATCGAAGAGCATCAGGCGGTGCGGCAGGCCGCCGGCATGTTCGACGTCTCCCACATGGGCCGCTTCGAGCTCATCGGTCCGGAGGCCGCCGCCCTCCTCCGCTACGTCTGCACCTACGACATGACCCGCCTCTCGCCCGGCCGGGGCCACTACGCCGCCGCCTGCCGCCCCGACGGCGGCATCATGGACGACGTCTACGTCTACTGCCTCGCGGAAGACCGTTATCTGCTCGTGGCCAACGCCTCCAACGCCGGCAAGATCCGCGGCTGGCTCCGCGAGCACGGTCGCCGCTTCCGGGTGGAGGTCTCCGACCGCCACACCTCCACCTGCATGATCGCCGTGCAGGGCCCCCAGGCGCTGGAGCGACTCGCCCGCGTGCTGGAGCCGGATTTCATCAAGTCCCTAAAGCCGCGCGCCTGCGGCGAGATAGAGTGGGAGAACGCCTTCGTCTTCGCCTCGCGCACCGGCTACACGGGAGAGGACGGATTGGAGCTCGTCTCTTCGGCGGCCGCCGGCCCCCGCCTCTGGCGGGCCCTCTTGGACGCGGAAGTGCTCCCCTGCGGCCTCGGCGCCCGCGATACCCTGCGCCTGGAGGCGTCACTCCTCCTCTACGGTAACGACATGGACGAGACCGTGAACCCGCTTGAGGTCGGGTTGGGCTGGGTCGTGACCACGGACGACGGCGCCGACTTCCTCGGACGTGAGGCGCTCCAGCGCGCCCGCGAGAGCCAACTTCAGCGTACGCTCGTCTGCCTGAAAGCCCAGGAGCGAGGCATAATGCGGCCGGGCTGCTCCATCTTGCGTTCCGGCCAGCAGGTGGGTAAAGTCACCAGCGGTAGCCACTCGCCGACCCTGGGCGGGAGCATCGCCATGGGCTTCGTACCACCGGAGTTGGCGGCGGAAGGAACGGAGCTGATCGTGGACATCCGCGGCAGGCCCCTTCCGGCGCGGGTGGTGCCTCGTCCGTTCTACAAGCGCCCTCGGGCCGCAGAGGAAAGGAACGCTTAGTTGGTCATACCCCCTGACCTCCGCTACACGAATGAGCACGAGTGGGTACGGGTGGAGAACGGAGTAGGCACTGTGGGCATCACGGACTACGCCCAGGATCAGTTGGGAGATGTCGTCTACGTGGACCTGCCGTCGCCCGGCAAGCAGCTCTCCCAGCTCGCCGTATTCGGGGAGATCGAGTCCGTCAAGGCCGTGTCCGAGTTGTACGCTCCCGTCAGCGGCGAGGTGGTCGAATCGAACGGGGCCCTCGCCGACAAGCCGGAGCTGATCAACGAATCGCCCTACGGCGAAGGCTGGCTTATGAAGCTGCGCCTCGCCGACGAGAGCGAGGTCGAGAACCTCCTCACCGCCGATCAGTACAGCGATTACATCGAGCGGGAGGCCGAATGACCTCCCCCCACCCCTACATCCCCAACACCGACGAAGACCGTCGCGCCATGCTCGACGCCGTCGGCGTCGCTACCGCCGACGAGCTGTTCGCCGACATCCCGCCGGAGCTGCGTATTGACGGCCTCGACCTGCCCCCGGCGCTGCCGGAGCAGGAGCTGATGCGGGAGATGGCCGCCCTGGCCGCCCGCAACCAGGTCCCCGGCAACGGCATGGCATGCTTCCTGGGCGCCGGCGCCTATCGCCACTTCATCCCCAGCGTCGTCGGCCACGTCATAAGCCGCTCCGAGTTCTACTCCGCCTACACCCCCTACCAGCCCGAGATCAGCCAGGGCACCCTCCAGACGATGTTCGAGCTCCAGTCCATGACCTGCGAGCTGACCGGCATGGACGCGGCCAACGCCGGCATGTACGACGGCGCCAGCGCCCTCGCCGAGGCCTGCCTCATGGCCTGCAACGTCACCGGCCGCAGCCGCATCGCCGTACTGGACAGCGTCCACCCGGCCTACGCCGACGTAGTGCGCACCTACGCCCGCGGCCGTGACCTGGCGGTGGACGTGGTGTCGGACGGCAGCCTCAGCCAGGAGCACGCCTGCCTGGCCGTCCAGCACCCCAACTTCTTCGGTTGCCTGGAGGACGTTTGGCAGCGAGAGACGGCCGCCCACGCCGCCGGCGCCCTCCTCATCGCCGTGACCGACCCGATCTCGCTGGGGCTGCTGGCGCCGCCCGGCGACTACGGCGCCGACATCGCCGTCGCCGAGGGGCAGAGCCTGGGCTGGCCGGTCACCTTCGGCGGGCCCTACCTGGGCCTGTTCGCCTGCCGCCAGCAGTACCTGCGCCGGATGCCCGGCCGCATCGTCGGCCGCACCAGCGACCTGGACGGCCGCACCGGATACGTCCTCACCCTCCAGACGCGAGAGCAGCACATCCGGCGCGAGCGCGCCACCTCCAACATCTGCACCAGCCAGCAGCTTGTAGGGCTCGCCGCCGCCGTATACCTGGCCGCGGTAGGCAAGCACGGCCTGCGCCGCATCGCCGAGACCTGCTACCACCGGGCCCACTACGCGGCGGAGCGCATCGCCGCCCTGCCCGGCTACTCGCTCGCATTTGAGGCGCCCTTCTTCAAGGAGTTCACCGTCCACTGCCCCCGCCCCGTCCCGCAGATACAGGCGCGGCTCCAGGAGCGGGGAATCATCGGCGGCCTGGACGTGAGCGACCGGGTGGACAACGGGATGCTGCTCTGCGTCACGGAGATGAACACCCGGGAAGAGATCGACCGTCTGGTGGAGGCGCTGGCGGAGGCGGCGCAATGACCACCGCCGAGCGAAGCAAGACTAACCCGAAAGCGATGGACATCGGCGCCAGCCTCACGTTCGACCTGAGCCGGCCGGGGCGCAAGGGCGTCCTGCTGCCGGAGCCGGACGTGCCGCCGGCGGCGCTGCCGGACGCCCGCTTCCTGCGCTCGGAGCTCAACCTACCGGAGCTATCGCAGAACCAGGTGGTCCGCTACTTCCTGGGGCTGAGCAAGCTCAACTACAGCCTGGACACCGGCTTCTACCCCCTCGGCTCCTGCACCATGAAGTACAATCCAACCGTCAACGAGGACGTCGGCCGTCTGCCCGGCTTCGCCCTCGCTCACCCCCTCCAGCCGGAGGCCACCGTCCAGGGCGCGCTGGCCGTCCTCCACCAGCTCCAGCAGGCCCTCGCCGCCATCACCGGCATGGACGCCGTCGCCCTGGCCCCCGCCGCGGGCGCGCAAGGAGAGCTGTGCGGCATCCTCATGATCAAGGCCTACCTGGAGGACCGCCCCGATGGCATCGGGGCCCGGCGCAAGGTGCTCATCCCGGACTCCGCCCACGGTACGAACCCGGCCACCGCCGCCATGTGCGGCTTCCAGGTCGTCACCATCCCCTCCGACCGCGATGGCAACACCGACATGGCGGCCCTGGAGTCCGCCCTGGACAACGGCGTCGCGGCGATGATGCTCACCCTGCCCTCGACCCTGGGCCTGTTCGATCCCAACATCGAGCGAATCGCCAAGACGCTGCACCGGCACGGCGCCCTCCTCTACGGCGACGGCGCCAACCAGAACGCCTTCCTGGGCCGCGCCCGCTTCGGCGATATGGGGTTCGACGTGGTGCACCTGAACCTGCACAAGACGTTCTCCACACCCCACGGCGGCGGCGGCCCCGGCGCTGGCCCCGTCTGCGTCACGGCCAAGCTGGCCCCCTACCTGCCCGCGCCGGTCGTGGAGACGGACGGAGACTCGTACCGCCTCGCCACCCCGGAGCGCAGCATCGGCAAGACCACAGCCTTTCACGGCAACTTCGGCGTCCTGGTGCGCGCTCTCACCTACATCCGCTCACTGGGCGCCGAAGGGCTGCGCGCCATCAGCGATAACGCCGTGATCAACGCCAACTACGTCCTCACCCGCCTGCGCCGCGCTTATCATCTTCCCTACGACCGCCGCTGCATGCACGAGGTCGTGTTCTCCCCGCCCAAGGCGAGCCGGCGGGCGAAAGGGGCGAAGACCCTGGACATCGCCAAGCGGCTCATCGATTACGGCTTCCACCCGCCCACCATCTACTTCCCGCTAATCGTCGACGAGGCGCTGATGGTGGAGCCCACAGAGTCAGAGGCGAAGGAAGCGCTGGACGCCTTCTGCGAGGCGATGCTGGCGATAGCCCGCGAGGCGGAGGAGGAGCCGGAGCTGCTGCGCGGCGCCCCCCACGACGCCCCCCTGCGCCGCCTCGACGAGGCCGCCGCCGCCCGCAAGCCCTACCTGCGCTGGCGGCCGCCCGGACAAGGAGGAAGCTCGTGACCGACGACATCGGCGAGCTGAACGTACCATCGCGGCTGCTGCTCGGGCCCGGCCCCAGCAACGTCCACCCCCGCGTATACCGCGCCATGATGGCCCCCGTCATCGGCTACCTGGACCCCCAGTTCCTCCAGCTCCTCGACGATACCCAGCGCCCCCTGCGCGCCCTCTTCCGCACCGAGAACGACATGACCATCGCCATCTCCGGCACCGGCACCGCCGGCATGGAAGCCGCCATCTACAACGTCGTCGAGCCTGGAGATACGGTCATCGTCTGCTTCAACGGTTTCTTCGGCGACCGGATGGCGCAGATGGCGCGTCGCTGCGACGCGGAGGTCGTCCTCGTCGAGGCCGAGTGGGGCCGCATCATCGAGCCGGAGCAGGTCGAACAGGCGCTCAAGGCCAATCCCGGCGCCAAACTGGTCGCCATCGTCCACGGCGAGACCAGCACCGGCATCCTCCAGCCGCTGGAGGAGATATCCCGCATCGTCCATGCCCATGACGCGCTGCTTCTGGTGGACGCCGTCACCTCCCTCG
>JADFRV010000203.1 GCA_022561095.1 Chloroflexota bacterium
GCTTCGTCACCAGCGTCGCCTCGATCTCCCCCGCCAGCGCGAAATCGCGGTCGGTCAGCGCCTTCTCGCTGTGAGTGATCAGACGCAGCGTAACGCGGTTGTAGTTGATCGTGATGTCCGGGTGATGACCCGCGGATTCCGCCAGGTAGGCAACGGAGTTGACGAAGGCGAGTGCCCGCAGGAATGTCCGGAACTGGAACTGCTTGCGCAGGCGTCCGTCGCGCAGCTCCCAGCCCGACAACGCCGCCACCCCTTCCTGCACCTCGGCCTCAGAGAGCACCCTGGGCTCGGCCATCGGAACCCACCTTTCCAGATCGTCTCACTACCCAGAGGCAGGATAGCACGACGCGCGGCGGCCGTGCCATAATGGTTGCCGCCATGGCAGTCCACGACATCTCCGTCCCCCTGCGACGCGATATGCCCACCTACGCCGACGAGCCCGGCCCGAATCTGGAGTTTCGCAAGCTGCTGTCCAAGGGCGACTCCGCCAACGTGAGCGTCCTCTCTCTCGGCTCGCACACGGGGACGCACGTGGACGCGCCCTCACACTTCCTGGACGGCGCCCCTGGCGTGGACAGCCTGTCGCTGGACGCCCTGGTGGGCCCGGCCTACGTAGCCGAGTTCGGCGGCGACAGCCACATCACGGCCGCGGAGCTGGAATCGATGCCAATCCCCGCCGACTGCGAGCGCGTCCTGTTCAAGACGAGCAACGGCCGTTTCTGGGACGACTCCGCCTTCCACACGGACTTCATCGCCCTGGCGCCAGACGCCGCCCGGGCGCTAGCGGAGCGCGGCATAAGGCTGGTCGGCATCGACTATCTGTCCATCGAGCGGTTCCACGCCGACCCTCACGAGGTGCACGAGACGTTGCTGGCCAGCGCCGTGGTCATACTGGAAGGGATTGACCTGCGCCGGGTAGCGGCCGGCAGCTACTTCCTGGTGTGCGCTCCTCTGAACGTGGTAGGCGCGGAGGGCGCGCCCGCCCGCGCCTACCTCATCGATCGGACGCCGTAGCGCTGGTCGTTGAATCCGCCCGACACAAGCCCTCGTATCACAAGTGGCGCTTTCTGAGTCTCATCGCCGCACCCCCGCGAGCAAGACAGGCTTAGAGGCGCCTTTACATAAGATATGGGAAGGCAAAACTGGTACCACGTCTCCAGCCATGGCGCGGTGATTTACTGCATCGCCGCGGATCCTGACTGCACCACCAAAGAGATCGCCCAGGCGTTGTGCGTGACCCGTCGCACGGTCTGGGGCATCATCGGCGACCTGCGTCGAGCGGGCATGCTCAGCGTCCGGAAAGATGGGCGTACACACCACTACACCGTCATCCCTGAGGCTCCTCTCCGTCACCCCACCCTCAAGAGATTCACCCTCAGCGCTATCCTGGGTGACATCGCAGCGCAGGCAGCGCAGCAAGACGGCCATCGCAAACAGTTGACGGCTGCACGCTCTTAGCGATCCTGTTTGCCCATTCCCGGTATACCCGTATACTGGCGGCGAACCATGTCCGCCGTCCTGATCACCGGCCCGCCCGGCTGCGGCAAGACGACCCTCATCCGTAGGGCCGTTGCCGAGCTCAGCGTGACCGCCGCCGGCTTCTACACCGAGGAGATCCGCCTGCCTGCCGGTAGGCACGGCTCCGCAGGCCACCGCGAAGGCTTCGCGCTGGTCACGCTGGACGGGCGCCGGGCGACGCTGGCCTCGGTGCGAATACACGGCCCCCACCACGTCTCCAAGTACGGCGTTGACCTGGAGGCGCTGGAGACCGTCGGCCTGCCCGCCCTCAAGAACGCCGACGCAAAGCTTCTGGTCATCGACGAGATCGGTAAAATGGAGCTGCTCTCGCCGCGCTTCCAGGAAGCGGTGATGCGAGCGCTCGACGGCGCAACGCCGCTCCTCGCCTCCATCATGATCTCGCGCCATCCGTTCGCGGACACGGTCAAGTCACGAGACGACATCCGCCTTATCAACCTCAGGCCCGAGAACCGCAAAAGCGCCCTCGGCCAAGTCGTCACCGCCTTGCGGGAAGTGCTGCGTTGACCACCATCACAGGCCGCTGCTAACATGGGGCGCACCCCACGAGGCCGCCGCTCATGAAATTCGGCATCGCCCACGAACTATCCGTCGCCAAACCCCGGCACGAGCGCTTAGAGTACCAGGTCTACCACGCTGGAGGTTATGCAGATCGACCCCGATTTCCGGATCACGGAAGCCGTTCGCGGCTGCGCTCGCCTCACCTACCCTGAACCCAGCGACAACGCTCCCTGGCACCTGCTCCCGCCGTTGAGCATGATCTCCGCCACCTACTCAGTTGGCGACACAGAGCTGCCCCTGGCCCGCTTCGTTATGCCGTACTGACGCTTTCCCAAAGGAGGAGTCGTATGCCCCCCATAGAGGAGTACCCGTTCGAGGACCACTACGTCGAGATCGACGGTCAGCGCCTCCACTACGTGGACGAAGGCTCCGGCGAGCCGGTCCTGATGCTTCACGGAAACCCTACCTGGTCCTTCCTCTACCGCAAGTTCATTCCGGAGATCGCCAAGACTCATCGTGCGGTGGCCCTCGACTACCTGGGCTTCGGTATGTCCGACAAGCCCAGGGGCGGCGACTATACTATCACCGCCCATATCGATCGGCTGACCAAATTCATCGATTCCCTGGCGCTGGAGCAGATCACGCCCGTGATGCAGGACTGGGGCGGGCCCATCGGCTTCAGCTACGCGATCAACCACCCGAACAACATCAAGCGGCTGGTCATCCTCAACACCACCGTCTTCGCCAGCCGAACGGCCGGCATCCCCTTAGTCTTGCGAGCGATGCGCGCGCCTGTCCTGGGCGAGCTGCTGGTCAAGCGGCTGAACCTGTTCATCAACGGCTTCCTGCGCGGGCCCGGCACTGCCCAGCCCCTCTCCAAGGCCGCCCTGGCAGGGTACCGCTACCCATACCCGACTTACGACTCCCGGACCGCCATCTTGGCCTTCCCGCGTGAGATACCGGAAAGCGTGGAAGAGCGCAACGGTAGGCTCATACAGGAGGTGGAGAACAAGCTCCCGTCCCTCAGGGACCGCCCGGCTCTGATCATCTGGGGCGAAAAGGACCCCGCCTTCTCCCTCGACGACGCCGAGCGCTTCCGAGACGCCTTCCCCAATCACGAATTCCACAGCCTGTCCGACGCCAGCCACTACCTTCAGGAGGACAAGCCGGACTTCATAGTGCCCAAGATCGTCGAGTTTATCAACCGCTGAGCCCCGAGCCTCTCGCCCACTGGGAACCCCTCAAACGCTGTTCGGGGGCCTTTCGGCTGCGTCTTGGCTGAGAAGGCGCCTAGTTTTTCGGCGGGTCCAGGTACTGACGCAGCATCGGGTACATCCGATCTCTGCGATCACCCAGACCGGCCACCGTGAGGCGGTGCATGTACTCGTTCACGCGCTTCCGCTGCACCGCCAGGGACATCTGGATGCCCTTATCGAAGTTGTTGACGCCGCCGCCCATGAGGATCGCCAGCGCCTCGAACAGGACGAAGGATCCGGCGTCATCGGTGGGGTCGGGCGCCAGCGTGGTCTCCACCTTGTCCAGATAGTGGTGGATCTCCTCCCGCCGCCACGGTTCCGTTTCAATTACGTGCTTCAGGTGCATCACGCCGAAGCCCAGGTGACGAGACTCGTCCTGGCCGCAGAGCCGGAAGATGCGCTTCTCAGCCTCGTTCTGACCGATGTACTCACCCATGCGGAATAGA
>JADFRV010000204.1 GCA_022561095.1 Chloroflexota bacterium
CGTCAGCCGTCGGCCCGAGCCCGTCGAAGCTGCGGATGTGGCGGTCGCTGATGAAGACGTCACGCTGATCGAAGCGCCGGCGGGCGATCCTCGCCAGGCGGCGGAACGTCTCTCCGCCAAAACGGTGGTTGTGGTGGCGTACGCCGATCCTTTGCCCGCCGACATCCCTTCCTTCTGTGAGGCGATGGGCGACTCCTGCGCCGGCGTCATCATCACCCGTGTTCCCAGCCGCCGCCTGGAGGCGACGCGCGCCGCCGCCGAAGCCATCGGCGTCCGTATTGTCGTCCTCGTGCCGGAGGACCGCCTTCTGGCCGCGCCTTCGCTCGGCGCCATCGCCGAGGCGCTGGAGGCCGAGACCAGCTCCCTCAACAGCGCCCGCGACAACATTATCGACCGGCCCGTCATCTCCTCCATCAGCGTCGATCCGGCGCAGGGCTATTTCGCCGACTACAGCCCCAACGCCGTCATCGTGCGCGGCGACAAGCCCGATCAGCAGCTCGGCGCCCTCAACGCCGGCGTGCCTTGCCTCATCATAACCGGCGGATTGCCACTCCTTTCGTACGTGGAAGACCGCGCGCAAGAGGAGGAGATACCGCTCCTCAAGACCCGCTACGACACCGTGGCCACCGTCGAGCGGTTGGAGCCTCTCTACGGCGCGACGCCGTTCTCCGGTCAGGCAAAAGTGGAGCGCATCGTCCAGCTCACAACTGATCTGGACCTCTCCTCGCTAGCCTAGGGGGTAAACTGTAACGGGCGCCCCAACTTGTCGGGGCGCCCGCGCTCTTCTTTCGCTGCGGTCTAGTGCTGGAAGCGCGCCGTCTCTGGTTCCCCTGCTTCCGGTGGTGTCTGAGCTTGGCCCTCTTCTCCAATGCTGCTGAGGGCCTCCACAGTGGGGGAGGCCTCGGCGCCACTGGGCTTCACTGAGGGAGCGGCGCTCGGTCGCGTAGTGTTGCAGTAAGGGCAGGCCACCCAGGAGAAGCTGAGCAGCCGCTCGCACTTGGCGCATTGGTCCTTGAGCTGCGTCTGGCAGGACGGGCAGTAATGAAACTCCTTATCGGTGAGCCTGCGGCAGGATGGGCAAGCTCCCTCGTCCCCCAGCTCTCGCAGCAGCGCCTCCTCCTCCAACGAGCGCGCGTACGCCTCCTCCAGCGTGTCCCGCGGACGCAGCATCAAGTACAGCGCCAGCCCCGGTATGTTGAAGCCGGGGAAGAACATCAGCACAACGAACACTGAGAGAAGCTGGAGCGACGAATCGCGGCTACGGTCCCGGACGTCGCGGTAGACCCAGACAACTATGCTGATCCAGAGCAACATAGCCCAAACGCCGCCGATAACAGCGGCAATGACTGCTAGCTGTTCCTCCATTACCACCTGCCCTTGGTTCTATGGAATAGACTTTTGCGCATTATATCACGGCCCTTTCCTGCGTTCCATTACGTATGTATAACGCACGAACCCCGTGCTTGGCACCACTGCCAGCCCTCTATACACTGAAATCCGTACCATGTCTCGACGTAAGGATCGGCTGACACGCATACAGCCTTACCGCGTAAGCGTAACCCTGGAGGACATCACCTACGAGGGCGGTGCCCTCGCCCATCACGACGGCAAAACCATCTTCGCCGACTATGGCATCCCCGGTGAGCGGGTCGTGGTTGAGGTGGACCGCGAGCGCCAGGGCGTCGCCATCGGTCGCGTAGTGGAGGTCATCTCGGCTGCTGATGATAGGGTTGAGCCGCCCTGCCCGTATTTCGGCGCCTGCGGCGGCTGCCAGTGGCAGCACATCAGCTACCCCAAGCAGTTGGAGCTGAAGGCCCACATCGTCCGCGAGCAGCTCCGCCGCATCGGCAAGTTCGAGGAGCCGCCCGTCTCACTCACCGTCGGCGCCGACGATCCCTGGAGCTACCGTAACCACGCCCGCTTTACCGTGAACCGCGAGGGCGAGCTCGGCTTCGTATTCAGGCACAGTCGACGCTTTCTACGCATCGACCACTGCCTGATCATGCACCCCTGGATCAACGAGACGCTGCCCAAGCTCCAGGGCAAGTCAGCGGGCCTCCATCAGGTCGCCATTCGCTACGGCGTGAACACCGGCGAGGTGCTCATCCACCCGGACCTCGGTGAGATCGAGCCGTCCATCCCCTCCGCTCAGCGCTACTATCACGAGGAGCTGGCCGGAGACCAGTTCCGCATCTCCGGCGCCTCCTTCTTTCAGACCAACACGCCGCAGGCGGAGAAGCTGATCGGTCTCGTGCGGCAGCGGCTCCAGATCAACAGCGACGAACTGCTGCTTGACGCCTACGCGGGCGTGGGCACCTTCGCCGTCGCCCTGGCGCCCGATGCCGGCCGCATCATCGCCATCGAGGAGTCAGCCGCCGCCGTGGACGACGCCAGGGTCAATATCACCGGCTCCCCCAACGTCCAGTACCTCAAAGGCAAGGTCGAAGCCATCCTCCCCGAGCTGACTGAGCACCCCGACGCCGTGATCCTGGACCCGCCTCGCCAGGGCTGCCATCCCGAAGCGCTGGACGCCGTCCTGACGCTGGCGCCGGCACGCATCGTCTACATCTCCTGCGATCCCGCTACCCTGGCTCGCGACCTCCGCCGCCTCGCGGACGGAGGCTACCGCCTGGAGGACGTGACCCCCGTCGATATGTTCCCCCACACCTATCACATCGAATGTGTGGCCAGCCTCAGCCACCCCTCCCCACCCAGCGCGAGAACTCAGAACCCGGAACCTGGAACCGCGGAGACGTAGGTTCTCGATTCTGCTCATGCTCATCCTCGCCTCCGCCTCCCCTCGCCGCCGCGATCTGCTCGCCCGCCTTGACCTGCCGTTCAAGGTAGTCGCCCCGCGCGTAGACGAAGGGGTGCTGCGGGGCCGCCCTGAGCCCATCGCCCGTCGCCTGGCCGCCGCCAAGGCGCGCGCCGTCGCCGCAGACCGCCCCGATGCGGCCGTCCTCGCCGCCGACACCGTCGTCGCCCATCGTGGCATCCTGCTCGGCAAGCCCACCAACGCGGACGAGGCGCGGGCTATGCTCCAGCGCCTGCGCGGCCGCACTCACCGCGTGGTCACCGCCGTGGCCGCTTTGCCCCCCGCCCGTCTGGGGGCCGACGCCGTCCCCTCATCGATCACGCAACTACCTACGTCACGATGCGCCGCTACACGGACGCCGACATCGCCGCCTCCATCGCCCGTGGCGACCCCTTCGACAAGGCCGGCGCCTACGCCATCCAGGATGAGCGGCTGGCCCCCGTGGCGCGGTTCGACGCCCCGCCTGGGCCGAGTGTCGGCCGACCTGTCGGTCCCGGCGGGCAGGGCTGCTACTGCAACGTGATGGGCCTGCCCCTGTGGACAGCGATACGCTTGCTGGACCGGGCAGGGCTAGATCTGACGCCTGTCGCTCTGGCGGATCTCCTTCCCCAATGCGCGAACTGTCCGCTGGCGCCCTAGGGCGCTGCGACGCCGCACTTTAGGACGCCGGCTGCAGCGCCTTATTTACCAAGCGTTGACCGAACGAGCCGTTATGTTCGCCCGAATGTTGACCCTGCCATGCGATAAACGAATTAGACAAAGCGAGCGTCAGCCCAGCGCTCCGTTCCGGTTGAGGGTTTGGGACGGAGGCAGTGATGGAACCTCAGAATGCTCGCGTCCACCGCGAGGGCGGCCAGATGCTCATCCTCTTCGTGCTTGCCCTTGGCGTCCTCATGGGCTTCGTGGCCATGACGGTC
>JADFRV010000045.1 GCA_022561095.1 Chloroflexota bacterium
CCATTTGCGCCGCCAGTCACTGAGTGAGGCGCCGAACGCCTTGCCGAGCGCGAGCGCATTCGAGGGTAGTGAGGGCCCGTACTGCGCGGCGAAGCCCGGCCATAGGCCCTGGTACATGCTTCGGATCATTTCATGCGATTGTGCGTCATCGAATTGGCCCAGCCACTCAATGTCCGCCAGCGTCGGGTCGCCCCAACGGGGAGCGTGCAGTCCTGCAAGCTCATCCATCGCCAGCATCGCCTCGTCGAGGCTGCATCCAGCGAGTTGATCACCTTGTACTGCGGGGCGAAGATCCTCGAATAGCAGCACGAAGTCGCAGGTTTCCAGATCGATGTCAGCGAGATAGCAGGCGGGAACGCGGACATCCACCGTGCCGGCGATCTCTTGGTAAAACCGAACTTCGCGTTCGTATAAGCGTAGCGCCTTCGCGGTCGCTCGCCTCTGCGGCTCCGGCGAAGGAAACTTACCCACCACACTCGTAGGCGCATCAGGTGCGGGTCTGTCGTACGTGAGCGAGAATGCGACGTTCTGCCCGATCAGCCCCGTCCCAATCTGCTGGCGCTCAACCTGAGTCACGGCTGCCTCGGCCAGCACACCGGCGTGCTGAAGCACCTTGGTGAACCACCGGCCGTCCGCCGCAGAGGGATCGGCAACCAGCCTTGGCTTTGCCATTCCTTCAGCCATCAATTGGCACCCGCCCCGTTAGCCAAGCCGGTCCACCCCCTCGGCGCGCGCGGACAGATCACAAGCTGCTCGAGAATACCGATGCCCTCACGCCAGCGAGCATCAACGATCACGTCTTGCGGGAGGCGCCGCCGGCGATGTGGCTCTGATGATACTCGGCGATTCGTTCTGTCTACACCATTGCGTAACGGTAATGGTGGGCCCGGGAGGATTCGAACCTCCAACCAACCGGTTATGAGCCGGACGCTCTGCCCTTGAGCTACGGGCCCGCACCGCCTGAATTGTATAACCGTAGATGAGGCCCTTCAACAGCAGCCACTCACGGTATGAAAGAATTCTGATTTCTGTAACAACACGTTTCCAGATAGCGTCTGAATCTGTGGATTCAAGCCATGAACTCAGCCTGGGTACATTACACACGCGTTTACTGAAGTCATCATGACTGAACCAAGCGCAAGCGATTTGAGCCCCGCCGAGAACGTTTTCAACTCGGAACTCCTCCAGTCATGAGATCTCAGCGCGGCGACATACTCACCGATCCCACACGCGAGGTGCTCGTCGTCAAACGCTGGGTACAGGTTGGAGTCTACCTGGCTATCAGCCTGCCCCTTATCCTGTACTACTACTTCCTGGCTTTCAGCATCCTCCAGCTAAGCGTTGGGTACAGCGTTGGTTTGGTCATCGCCACGGCCGCCATCGAAGGCACGTTCTGGTACATGATCAAGCTCCGCAAGCAGAGCGCCTATCCCAATATCCTAGCCTTAGAGCTTGGCGCTGCGCATGATCTGCAGGAGGCCTGCGATATCTCCACCCACCTCGTCGCCGAGTGGACGGACGCCCGTGCCGCGATCCTCGCCTGGCTGGACGAGGAGAAGCATACCATCCCGGTGTGCAGCTACGGCCTATCGTTGGAGTTCCTTGGTGTAGGGGCTGTCACTCTCGATGGTACGGCATTCGGTGCCGACATCATGGACGGTCGAGCCGTCCTCCTCGAGGCAAAGGATGTTCCACACTGGGCCGGCCTCTCAAACCAGCATCGCTGGGTGGCAGTCGTGCCCCTCACCGCCCTGGATCGCGTAATTGCGGTGCTCTTCCTTATCGCCGACCGTTCCTCAAGCGACCTGCGCGATCGCAAGCTCCTGGAGTCGATCGGCGTTGTGATCGGCCTTGCCCTCGAGAACCTCCGTCTGACCAGCCGGGAGTATCAGTCCATCATGCAGGTGCTCTGCAACGCCCTGGACATGCGCGATAGCGCCACTCAGGGCCATTCCCAGCGTGTTGCCCGCATGGCCGGGCTGGTGGCCGAGGAGATGGGGCTGGCCAAGCCTGAGGTAAAGCGGATCGAGCAGGCCGCTGCCCTGCACGACATCGGAAAGATCGGCATCGCTGACGCGGTACTGACTAAAGCCGGCCCGCTCACTGATGAGGAGTGGGTGGAGATGCGGCGTCATCCCCGTCTCGGCTATGAGCTCGTGGCTGGTATTGAGGCGCTGCAGCACGCTGCCGAGATCGTCCACTCTCACCATGAGCGCCACGATGGTAACGGTTACCCCCGTGGCTTTCAGGGTGAGGACATCACCATCGGCGCACGCATCTTCTCCGTCGTCGACTCCTATGACGCTATGACTTCCCACCGCCCATACCGCCGCGCCGGCTCCCACCAGGATGCTATCGATGAGATCGTCCGCAACTCCGGCACCCAGTTCGACCCCGAAGCGGTACACGCCTTCCTGAAGGTAGAGCGCGCCGGGCTCATCGCCCCCCACGACTCTCCCGATGCTAGGGATGCTGTCGCAGCGGATGGCCGCGTCCTGCCCATCGGCGAGTCTTGGGATGCCAGCGGCACATCCTAAATCCCGAGGGACGCAAACGCGCGGCTAGACCAGCCCGTGCTTGTGCGCCAGTGCCTACTCTCCCAGGAACTCCATAACGACTTCCAGGAACCGCTCCAGCTGGTCGTGATGTACCCAGTGGCCCGCGTCCTGAACGGTAACGGATCGGTAATTCCCTATCGTCACCGCCCGGCCGGACTTTTCCGGATCTGGGGCCCAGCTCTCCGTCCCCCTGATCAGCAACACCGGCGCCTGAATCCGCGACCAGATGTCCTGGGCATCCTCCAGGTTGAACTCATATGGGGAGCGGATATGTACATAGTTATCGAACTTCCATGAGAGGGTGCCGTCATCATTGTCACGGGTGCCGTGCAGCGTAAGGTGGTGCGCCATCTCAGCCGTAAGGTGCGGGTTCGCCTCCAGCATCCGGTGTGTGGCGTCCTCTACGGACGCGTACCGCCTGGGCTGGCGGCGCTCCATTTCATGCATGTGGTCTATCCAGTGGCGCATGCGCAGGTGCGCTGGCTGATGCTCGATCATCGGCGGCCCCAGCCCTTCGATCGCCACCACCTTGAGCACGCGGTCCGGGAACGTCCCCGCGTACTGTAGGGCGATGGCCCCGCCCAGCGAGTGGCCGATGACGGTCAGGGGGTCCTCGCCGAGTTCAGCAACCAGGGTGGCGACATCAAGTACGAACTCCGGCAGGCTATACATGCTGCCTAGCGCCCAGCCGCTATCACCGTGACCGCGCAGGTCTGGGGCGTAGATCGTGTAGCGGTCGTTTAGGGCGAGGGCTACGCGATCCCAGTTGCGGCCGTGGTCACGGCCACCGTGGATAAGGATAAGTGGCGGCTTGCCCTCATCTCCCCAGACGGCGTAGTGTAGCTTCAGCCGCTGGGAGTAATAATACCTGGATTCCGGCTCGCTCATCTTTCCAGCCCGCGTAGCTTCTCATGGGCGTCCGGCGGCCGTTCGGGCGTATTCGGCATAGCGCCGCTATAATAGCAAAAACCCTCTATTGGAGCATTACGGATGGCGCGTCTCAAGCTGCATGTCACCCCGGGTGTCAGCGAAGAACGTATCGCCGGCTGGCACGGACAGTCGCTGCGACTAAGGGTGCGGTCGCGGCCGGAGAAGGGCCGAGCCAACGAGGCGGTCATTCGCTTGCTTGCCCGCCACCTCGATCTCCCCCGCACTAGCCTCAGCATCGTGCGCGGCGCTACATCGCGGGACAAGCTGGTGGAGGTGGACGGCCTCAGCGAAGACCAGCTTCGTATGCTACTGGGCCCATCCGCTCCTCAGCGACCGTCGTCGGGTACGCCACGACGACGTGGATAAGGCCCTCGATATGCCTGAATTCCCCTGGCGAGCCTATGCTACAATTTGAACGGAGAGAGGTTGAGAGAAGGCAACATGGCCGAAGGCGTAGTGCGCCGTTCTCCACTGTCCTGCCTCCTGGGGGGGCTGGCTGAGGCCCACGGAGAGGAGGAATAGTGGGGGGTTCCTACCGACTGCTCCGCGTCTTTGGGATTGACATCCTAGTGCACTGGAGCTGGCTCGCCATATTCGTCCTGCTGACGTGGTGGCTCTCCCAGGGCTTCTTCAAAGACGAGTACGGGGATTGGACCAGTGGCCAGCGCTGGGCAGCCGCCGTGGTGTCCGCGCTGACCTTCTTCGCCTCCATCCTTCTGCATGAGCTCGCCCACTCCCTTGTGGCCAAGCGAGAAGGGCTGCCGGTAAAGAGCATCACCCTGTTCATCTTCGGCGGGGTTTCTGCCCTGGGCAGTGAGCCGGAGACACCGGGGCAGGAGTTCCGCGTCGCTATCGTCGGCCCTATCGTTAGCTTCATCCTGGCGGGTGCCTTCGGCATCGCTGCCCTCGTCGCTCACCTCAGCGATGTGGGGGGCAGCCCGCCTGCCGCCGTCGTTCTCTATCTGGCGATAGTCAACGGCGCGGTCGGGGTGTTCAACATGCTGCCCGGCTACCCTCTGGACGGGGGAAGGGTACTGCGGGCCGTGCTGTGGGCGCGAGGACGCAACCTGCTGACTGCTACCCGGAGGGCTTCTCTGGCGGGGACGTTCCTCGCCTTCGGCCTGATCGCCTTCGGCGTCTTCTCCATCCTAACTGGAAACTTCATCGGCGGCGCCTGGTTCATCGTCATCGGCTGGTTCCTGCGCAACGTCTCGGAGGCCTCCTACCAGCAACAGCTATATCGCAACACCCTGGAGGGAACGAAAGTCGGCCAACTGATCAACCGCAGTTTCAACTCGGCGTCGCCGGACATTAACCTTAACACCCTGGTGCAGGAGTACATGCTAGCCCGCAGCCAGCGCTCCGTGCCCATAGTGGTCGGCATGGAGCTGCTGGGCCTGGTGACCATGCGAGACCTGAAGAGGGTGCCCAGAGATGAGTGGGAGACTACGAGCGTCTTCAGGGCGATGACGCCGCGTGAAAAGCTGCATCACGTAGATGCCGAAGAGGAGATCACGCGGGCCCTGGAGATAATGGCCAAGGAGAACGTCAACCAACTCCCGGTCCTAGAGTTCGGCCGCTTTGTGGGGTTCGTCACTAGAGCCGATGTGATGCGGCTGATGCAGGTTCGCAGCGAGTTGGGTGGAGTAGGAATCTCAGGCGACCGCTGAAAGGCGGCCTCTCCCGGGAGGATACTGAGCTCGTGGACGGTATCAGCCGAAGCGGTTGGATGCTAGAATAGGCGCCGTGATCGATGGGCGACCATCCCCATGAGGTGACAAGATGACCGAAGCGACGCTGCTATTCGGGGAGGGCACCGTTAACGTCACCCTCCCCAGCCGCACACGCCTTGTCGGTGGAGGTGACGGCGCCTCCCGCGGCCCCCGTCTGGAGCCTGTCGCCGACCAGGAGGCTGCCGTCCGCGATGCTTTGGCCCAACCGCTGGGTCTACCCCCCATCCGCGAGCTGGTAGGACCCGGCGCCAGCGTCCTCATCGCCTTCGATGACCCCACCGTGCCCTCCTTCGGGCCGGTGCGCCGCCTGGCGATCGAGGCGATACTCGAAGAGCTGGCCGGTGCCGGCGTCCCTGAGGAGAACGTGAACCTGGTCTGCGCCAACGCCCTCCACCGCAAGTGGACCGAGACGGAGCTCGCCTCCATCCTGGGGAAAGACCTCGTCCGGCGCTTCCACTCCCGTCTCACCTGCCACGACGCCGAGGATGCCGATAACCTTACATACCTGGGCACTACGCCTAGCGGCTACGACGTAGAGCTCCACCGCCTGGCGGTCGAATCCGATCTGACTATTTATGTCAACGCCTCCTGTATGCTGGGGTTTAGCGGCGGTTGGAAGTCCGTCTGTGTTGGGCTCTCTACCTGGCGCTCCATCCGCTGGACGCATACGCCGGATGGAATGTCCATGTCCGTACGCGAGAACCGCATGCACAAGGTGCTGGATGAGATGGGGCGTCTGGTGGAATCGCGACTGGGACAGCCAGTGTTTAAGGTGGAGACGATACTGGCCAACCCAACGACGATCGGCCGTATCTGGGCGGGCAACGTGGCGGAGACCCGGGCCGCCGTCCTGCAAGTGCAGACGTCGATGCACAAGCCGAGACGCAGCGAGGCCCAGCCGGCAGACATCGTCATCTACGGCCTGCCCAGCTGGAGCCCCTACGCTACTTTCGCCCGCATGAATCCGCTGCTGACGCTGGTCTCGTCCGGACTAGGATACCTGGGCGGATACATCGAGGCGCTGGGGAAGCCGGGTTGCTCCGTCATTATGGCCACTCCCTGTCCCGACGATTGGGACTTGGAGCACCATCCCGCCCACGCCGAGGTCTGGGAGCGCGTACTGCCCCAGACGCGAGACCCCTACGAGATCAGCGAACGCTTCGGCGATGAGTACGCTACTCATGCCGGCTTCATCGAGCGCTACCGCTTTGGTGTTGCCTACCACCCCGTGCATGCCATCCTGGCCACTCATCCACTGAAGCGCCTGAAGCACGCCGGGCGCATCTTCGTAGCCGGCGCCGAAGACCCCGCCGTTCCGCGACACGTTGGCTTCACCCCCACCGCCACCGTTGAGGAGGCGATAGCGGAGGCGGAACGCATTCATGGGCGTGACTGCTCTATCGCCTGCATCCAGCAGTTCCCCGGCTGGTAGCTTGCGGCGGAGGCGGCAAACCATCGCCTGTCAGCGAAGCACGAGCAGCTCGCCAGCGCCGTGCCCGAAAAGATCGCCGCTGCCTGACTCGATGGGGGCTGCATCGCCTGTATAATGGAGAAGGTATCCTCCCCGCGGCCTCGGTTTCATCTGTTAGAGCGGATAGGGTATGAGATGCGATGCTAAATGGAGGCAGGGATGGCTAAGAACCCGTTACTAGAGATCAGAGAGCATGGCCAGAGCGTCTGGCAGGACTACATCCGCCGCAAGCAGACTCTCTCTGGCGAGTTGGAGAAGCTGATCGCCGAGGACGGGCTGCGAGGCCAGACCTCGAACCCCACATACTTTGAGAAGGCGATCGCAGGCAGCAACGACTACGACGATGCCCTGAAGGCCCTCGTCCAGCAAGGAAAGGATGTCGACAGCATCTACGAGGCGCTGGCGGTCGAGGATATCCAGGCGGCGACCGACCTCTTCCGCCCCGTCTACGACTCGTTGCAGGGAGCCGATGGCTTCGTGAGCCTGGAGGTCTCTCCAGAGCTCGCGCACGATACTCAGGCGACCATTGAGCAGGCGCGCCACCTGTTCGCCGCCGTCGATAGGCCCAACGTGATGATCAAAGTGCCCGGCACGCCCGCCAGCATACCCGCCATTGAGCAGCTAATCAGTGAAGGCATCAACATCAACGTTACTCTCCTGTTCTCTCTGGAGGCGTATGAGCAGGCCGCCAACGCCTACATCGCCGGACTGGAGAGATACGCCGACGGAAACGGCGACCTCTCCCGCCTCGCCTCGGTGGCCAGCTTCTTCCTGAGCCGTGTCGATACCATGGTGGACCGCAAGCTGGAGACGCTCATCCGAGAGACGGAGGGCTCCGCTGCCAAAGCGGAGATGGAGTCGCTTCTGGGGAAGACGGCCGTCGCCCAGGCGAAGCTCGCCTACGCCAGATTCAAGTCACTGTTCGGAAGCCCGCGCTTTCAGGCGCTCAAGGAGAAGGGCGCCCGCGTCCAGAGGCCATTGTGGGCCAGCACCGGCGCCAAGAACCCCAATTACAGCGACGTCATGTACATCGAACCGCTCATCGGGCCCGACACGGTCAATACCGTGCCGCCAGCCACCATGGACGCCTTCCGTGACCACGGGCTCGTGGCGGCTACTCTGGAGAAGGGCCTGGAGGAAGCTCAGGCCACCCTGGCAGCGCTGGCCGAGTTCGGCATCGACATGGATGAGGTGACTGATCAACTGCTGGACGACGGCGTCAGCCTCTTCGCTAACTCATTCCGCGAGTTAATGGCATGCATCTCCGCTCAGCGGACAGCCATCCTCGCTCCGGCCGGCTGACGCGGCCGGAGCGCCAAGATACGATGACGATTGAGGAGACAGTAGAGAACCCCCTGAGGGTGGGCATGCGTAGCCAGCGCACGCCGGAGCCGAATACGCTGGTCATCTTCGGCGCCAGCGGCGACCTTACCCAGCGGAAACTCGTCCCCGCCCTGTACGACCTCTCGCTGGAGGGGTCGCTGCCCGGCGGCTTCTCCGTCGTGGGCATGGCACGACGACCCAAGACCCACTCAGAATTCCGCTCCGAGATGAAGGGCGCGGTCGTCCAGCATTCACGCACGAAACCGCTCCAACCCTCCGCCTGGGACGCCTTCGCGGCCAACATCTACTACTGCCAAGCCGAATTCAACGATCCGGGAGGCTACGTCCAGTTAGCCAACATGCTGCAGAAGATCGAGAGCGAGACCGGCTGTCACAACAGGCTGTACTACTTAGCCACGCCTCCCAGATACTACAGCGAGATCGCCAAGCAACTTGGCGAGGCGGGCCTCACGGCAAGCGACGACGGCTGGACGCGTATCATCGTAGAGAAGCCGTTCGGGCGTGACCTGGCCAGCGCCGCGGAGCTGAACCGTACCCTCCTCAGCGTGTTCAGCGAGGATCAGATCTACCGCATCGACCATTACCTGGGGAAGGATACCGTCCAGAACATCCTCGTCTTCCGCTTCGCCAACGGCATCTTCGAGCCCATATGGGACCGCCGCTACATCGACCACGTTCAGATCACAATGGCCGAGAGCATCGGCATTGAGGGGCGCGGCGGCTATTACGAAAGGGCCGGCGTCATCCGCGATATCATCCAGAACCACGCCCTGCAGCTCCTCTCGCTGGCAGCGATGGAGCCGCCCGCCACTTTCGAACCTGACGCCGTCCGCGACGAGAAGGTGAAGGTGCTTCGGGCCGTCCGTCCCATCCCGCCCGAAGATGCACAGGAGTCCACTGTTCGCGGCCAGTACGGGCCGGGCGTGATCTCCGGTCAACAAGTGGCCGGCTACCGCGAAGAGGATAAAGTGGCGGCAGGTTCGGCGACGGAGACGTACCTGGCGCTCAGGTTGTTCATAGATAACTGGCGCTGGGCCGGGGTGCCGTTCTACATTCGCTCCGGTAAGCGCCTACCCAAGCGAGTCACGGAGATCGCGATCATGTTCAGGCAGCCGCCGTTGGCCCTTTTCCCCACCACCGATGGCAGCCGCATTGAGCCCAACGTTCTCAGCATTACCATCCAACCGGACGAGGGCATCTCGCTTAAATTCGGCTCAAAGGTGCCCGGAACTGGGGCGGCTCTAAGCATCCGGCCAGTGGAGATGGACTTCCGCTACGGCACTTCCTTCGGGGTTGCCGCGCCGGACGCCTACGAGCGCCTGCTGCTGGATTCGATGCTGGGAGACGCTACGCTGTTTACCCGCCGCGACGAGGTGGAGGCGGCCTGGGCGTTCGTCAACCCCATAACCGAGGGCTGGACGAACCCTGAGCCGCCGAGTTTCCCCAACTATGAGGCCGGCACCTGGGGCCCTGACGAGGCGGACGAGTTCATCCAGCGCGACGGCCGCAAATGGCGGAGGTTGTAGACCGCATGGAGGTCCTTGACGAATATCGTGCGATCCTAAGCGGCGAAGCCCGCAGGGTGGACGTGCCCGCCGTTGAGAGCGAGCTTACACAGCTATGGAAGGCGGCCGCCCAGGATACCCTCGAGGGCCAGCCAGTCGTCCGTGCCTGTGTGCTCAACCTCGTAGGGTACGCCCAAGGAGATGATGTCGCCCAACACATCAACGAGGTGATCTCGCGGGTCTCAGGGCGGCATCCAAATCGCTCCATCATCATCGTTGCCGACCCCGACGCCAAGTCCGCTGGGCTCCGCGCCTCCATCTCCGCCCACTGCCAGATCCCGCCCGCTGGCGGCAGGCAAGTGTGCAGCGAGCAAATCACTCTTCACGCCTCTGGCGCCGCGGTGGATGAGGTCCACGGGACCGTACTGCCGCTGCTTGTGCCGGGCCTGCCCGTCTTCCTCTGGTGGCACGACGAGCCGCCCCTGGATAATCACCTGTTTCAGGAGTTGCTGGATAGCTGCGACCATCTGGTGATTGACTCCGCAGACTTTGCGCCTGAGCGCGCCGCCGACCTACTTGCGGACCTACAGCGGATCACCCAGGAAAGCGATATCGCGTTGAGCGATCTCAACTGGGCACGGCTCACCCACTGGCGGGAGCTCGTTGCCCAGTTCTTCGATGCCTCGCCCGGGCGGCAGTACCTGGACCGCCTGGACGCGGTGAGCGTGGAGATCGCCTCCGTTCACGGCAAGCAGCCTGACCTCACGGAGGGTCTACTCCTCATCGGTTGGCTGGCGTCGCGCTTGGGCTGGGTCTTGGAGGAGGGCGCTCTGCGGTCGCGCTTGGACGCTATGTCCTTCAAGCTCAAAAGCGGTGCTGGGCCGGTGACAGTGAAGCTAACCCCGGACCCACATCACCCCGGTGAGGGGCTACACTCGCTCTCGCTCCAGGCCGCCGGCGGCGCCGTCTTCGCCATCTCCCGCAGCGCTGACGACCCGGCCTGCGGGATCGTCAGCGCTGAGCTACCCGAAGGCAGCGGCTACTCGCGTGTCGTGCAGATGGACCTGCCCTCAGAGGCGACGCTGCTGAGCGATGAACTGGATTCGCCCGGCCACGATGCCGTGTTCGAGGAGACGCTCGCCCAGGCTGTTCGGCTCATGGACGGTGGTCAGTAAGCGGTTTTATCCCCGCGCAAGGCTGGTAGACCAGCCCTCGTCTTTACGGTTACACATCTCTAAAGCCGTCCAAGAAGCCGACAATGCCCGCGGCCAGCAAGCCCGGCGCCACGATGGAGACCATCGACACGGACGCCAGGATTATGGTGACACGAAGCCGTATCTAGTTACCTTGTTTACTCTGAGCGCCGGCGTGCCAGCTCCTCGAGGACGAACGGATTGGTCTGACGTTCGATTCCGATCTTCGTCTCCTGCATGTGTCCGGGGAGGACGACCGTATCGTCCGGCAGCTCAAGCAGACGGTCGACGATGCTGGACATCTCCTGGCCGTAATCGCCGCCCTGCAGGTCCGTCCGCCCGATGGAGCCGCGAAACAGAGTGTCGCCGCTGAACAGCATGCCTTCCGTGTAGAAGGAGAGGCTGCCGGGCGTGTGGCCGGGCGTGTGGATCACCTTCAGCTTGACGCCCTCCACCTCCACCTCGTCGCCGTCCGCCAGGAGGGCATCCGGCTCCGGCGGCGGCTCTACCTCCTGACCCAGTAGCCCGCTGGCGGCCCCTGCCGCGCCGCGCGCGATCTCCAGCTCCTGAGGATGGAGCAGGAACTTGGCCCCGGTCGCCTCCTTGACTCCGCGGACGCCCAGGATGTGGTCAAGGTGCGCGTGGGAGTTCGCGATGAGCTTGATGTTCAACCCCATGTCCTTGGCTAGGGCCATGATCTCTTCCGGCTGGTCGCCCGGGTCGATTGCGATCCCTTCGCGTGTCTTGCGAGAGCCGATGATCCAGCAGTTTTCCGCGAAGACACCCACGACGATGCCTCGCACCATGAGCTCGCTCACCTGTGGCTCTGCCATACTAGCCCCTCAACGTGTGCATGGCGCCTTCAGCGACCCGTTCACAGTGCCGGCGACTATCGGCCCCGGAACTGCGCGGGGCGCTTCTGCAGGAAGGACTGCACCCCCTCCTTGAAGTCTTCAGTCTGGAAAAGCGGCAGGAGCTGCAGGAAGACGTGATGAACGTTCGCCTCAAACGTCTCTTCCAGCCCCAAGCGCATCATCCGTTTCGTCGCCTGAACGGCGAGCGGCGCGTTGGCTGCTATCTCGGCCGCGATCTCGTGAGTGACCGGCATGAGCTGGTCCGGCTCGACCACGCGGTTAACGAGGCCCATCTCTAGCGCCTCCCCAGCGCTGAGCGTCATACCGCGAAACGCCACCTCCGCCGCCTTCGCCCAGCCGATAAGCCGCGGCAGCAACCAGCTCCCGCCGCTCTCCGGCAGAATACCCCGCTTCGTGAACACGGCTGCCAGCTTCGCTTCCGTGGAGGCGATGCGGATGTCGCAGCCGAGAGCCATGTCCAGGCCGTAGCCGGCAGCCGGACCGTTCAAGGCACAGATGACGGGCTTGTCCGTAGTGTGGAGGACGATAGGCGGGCTGCCGGCAAGGTCAAAGCGGACGTTCGCCAGACCGCCTCCGCCGTTAGCACCGATACCGGTGCCCGCGGCAAGGTCCTTCAGGTCAAGCCCGGCGCAGAAGCCTCGTCCCGCTCCCGTAATGACGATCACGCGCACCTCCCGGTCCACATCCGAGTCCCGCAAGGCCTTGCTCAGGGAGTCGAGCATCGGCCCGGTGATAGCGTTCAGCCGGTCGGGCCGATTGAGGGTGATCGTCGCGACGCCGCCGGACACCTCGTACAGCAGGTCGGTGTAGTCAGACATCTTACGCCTCCTTCAGATGAAACCGCCGGTGCTACGTGAGATCCACTAAGACCCGGCGACGCGTCGCTTTTGGCCCGCCCAGTAGGGCTCCCGCAGCTCGCGCTTGAGCACCTTACCAGTAGGGTTGCGGGGGAGCGCCTTGACGAATTCAACCGAGCGGGGTCGCTCAAATCCCCCAAGCTTATCCCGGCAGAAGTCGATGACCTCCTCCTCGGTTGCCGTAGCCTTATCGCGCAGAACAACGATCGCCTTCACGGTCTCACCCCACTGTTTGTCCGGCACGCCGATTACGGCGGCGTCGGCGATCGCGGGGTGCTTGAACAGCACGTCCTCTATCACACGGGGGTAGATGTTCTCCCCGCCGGAGACGATCATGTCCTTCACCCGATCCTGGATGTAGATGTAGCCTTCATCGTCCATGACGCCGGCGTCGCCGGTGTGCATCCAGCCGCCGCGCAGCGCCTCGGCCGACTCGTCGGGCAGGTTCCAGTAACACTTCATGAGCTGAGGTCCGCGGCCGATGATCTCGCCGATGGTGCCATTGGGCAGCGGCTTATCATCCTCGTCCACAACCCGCAGCTCGGTCCCCAAGAGGGGACGCCCGGCGGAGAGGAGCAGCTCTGGCTTCTCCTTCAGCGCCACCTCGTGGTCGGCGGGGAGTAGGTAGGTGAGGACAGCGGTAGTCTCGGTCATGCCGTAGCCCTGGGCGAAGTCGCACTTGAACACCTCCACGGCGCGTCGAAGCGTCTCCTCGGCGATAGGGGAGGCGCCGTAGGTGATGCGCCGCAGGTTGCCGTAGTCGCGCTCCGCGATGTCCGGAACGAAGACGAGACAGGCCTGGATCATCGCCGGGATGAGCGTAGCCTGTACCATATTCTCCTCACTCAGCGCCCGGACGACCTCCATAGGGTTGAAGTCCTCCTGGATATACAGACTGCCGCCCCCGGCTACAGACGCGAAGGCGGTGATCGCGGCGGCGGCGTGATAGAGGGGCGCGACGATAAGGGCGCGCTCGCCTGGGGTCCCCTGCACCACAAGCTGGAGCTGGTGCAGCTGCGCGCTTACGGCGCCGTGGGTGAGCACCGCGCCTTTGGGGTGGCCGGTGGTGCCGCTGGTGTACAGCTGGTAGACGTCATGCTCGTCGGTGCTGACCCGGTCTGGGGCCGCATCGGGCTGGTCAGCGACCCAGCGGTGGT
>JADFRV010000046.1 GCA_022561095.1 Chloroflexota bacterium
CATCTTCATGTCACGCCCCTGAAGCGCCGCCTGCTTTATGGCGCGCACGGCCAGCGGTCCGTTCTCCAGTATCTTGCCCGCCACCTCCTCCACCGTCGCCATGAGTTGATTCGTGGGGACAACGCGGGAGACCAGACCCGCGCGGAGCGCCCAGTCTGAGTCGAAGCGCTCGCCCGTGAGAAGCAGCTCCATCGCGTACGCCAGCGGGATAGCGCGGGGAAGGCGCTGGGTGCCCGTCGCCGCCGGAATGATCGCCCGCTTCGGCTCCGGCAGCCCGAACGTCGCGTGCTCCGCCGCGATGCGGATGTCGCAGGAGAGCGCCAGCTCCAGCCCCCCGGCCAGGCAGTAGCCGTTGATAGCGGCGATCATCGGCTTCCAGCACTCGAAGTCGCGGGTGATCCCCGCGAACGGCACATCGAACCGCATCCCCTGCCCGCCGGCGAACGCCTCCGCCATCGCCACCAGGTCAGCCCCGGCGGAGAACGCCACCTCGCCGGCGCCGGTTAGCACCGCCACCCACAGCTCGTCGTCCTCCTTGAAGTCGGTGAAGGCGTCGAGTAGCTCCTGCGAGGTCGCCGGGTCGATAGCGTTGCGGCGCTCCTCGCGATTAAGCGTGATGTAGGCCAGGCGGCCCTTCTTCTCGTAGATGATGTTCTCGAAGCCGGACACGGTCTCCTCCTTCGGCGGGTCAGGGTACAGACTGAAGGTCAATCCACGCGGGCCTGCCTGCCGGCAGGCAGGGGTAGTATAGCCATTCGGGCGGTGGCGGGCCAATGGAGCGGCGAATGCGGCCTGAAGGTTAACGTCTGGTGAACGACAGTAATAGCGGGGCTATCTGACTTGTTCTGTTATGTAGGGGAGATGTGATTTCTCTTAGTTCACCGGTTGCGGGGCTGGTGAAGTGTCCGTTAGGACTCGGGGTGCGTGCACATCTCCCCTTTCCTTTTACAACAACCCTAGCGCCTTTTAGGGCCTGCCTGCCGGTAGGCAGGCGCCACGCCTGGAGACCTCAAGCCCGCGCCATCACGCGGCCAGCAGCCCCAGCAGAACCTCCTCGTCCAGCTCCGGCCCCACGACCGAGAGGACGGCGTTCTCCGGCACCAGGACTCGTCGCGCCACCCGCAGGATATCGTCCGCGCTGACCGACTCGATCCTCTCCACCACCGTCTCGATGGGCTCGATCTTACCCAGCGTGATCAGCTGCTCGCCGGCCCGCTGGGCCAGCGCCATCGGTGTCTCCAGGCTGAGGCGAAAGTTGCCCACCGTGTAGTCGCGGGCCTTCGTCATCTCGCCCTCCGGCACCATCTCCTGGACAAGCTTGGTCAGCTCCTCCTGAATCACGGTCACCGCCTCGTCCAGCTTCTCCGGCGAGACCCCGGCCGTCACCGTGAACGCCCCCGTGTCCTTGTGACGGCTCACCGATGACGACACGGAATAGGCGAGGCCGCGCCGCTCCCGCACCTCCTTGAATAGCCGCGAGCTCATGCCGCGCCCCAATAGCGAGTTCAGAACCTGGAGCACGTAGCGGTCCGGATCGTCGCGCGGCAAGGCTGGCATGCCCAGCGCCAGGTTGGTCTGGGAGATTTCGCGGCTGTCGCAGATCGCGCGACGGGCGGGTATACGGCCCTCCACCGGCGTAACGGCCGGTGCTCCCGGCCGCCGTCCGTCCCCGATATGTGTCTCCGCCAGAGCCGCAACCTTGTCCGGTGATGCGTTGCCGGCTACGCTGACCACGACGTTGCCCAGCCCGTACCAGGTATCCAGCCAAGACACGAAGTCCTGGCGCTGCAGCTCCTCTACGGTCTCCTCCGTGCCCGCTGTCGACCAGCCCATCGGCTGATCGCCGAACAGCGCCTCGCCCAGCAACTCACCGCACCACGCGCCCGGGTGGTCCTTGGTACGGCGGATCTCCTGCTGCACCACCGAGCGCTCGCGGTCGATCTCCTCCTGGTCGAGGCGGGAGTGAGTCAGCATGTCGGCCAGCACGTCCATCGCCAGCTCCAGGCGGTCGAACGGGACGTGGTTCCAAAAGCAGGTGATCTCCTTCGCGGTGTAGGCGTTCAGGACGCCGCCCGCGCCCTCGATCGCCTCCGCGATGTCAATTGCCGTGGGGCGCTTCTCCGTGCCCTTGAACACCATGTGCTCCAGGAAGTGGGCCAGACCCTTCGTGCGCTCGCCCTCCCCGCGGGACCCCGCACCAACGAACACGTTCACGCTCACTGACTGCGCCGTGGACACCGGCGTGGTGACCACCCGCAGGCCGCTGTCCAGTTCGCTGATCTCCCAAGTGATTGACATCGTACGCTGTCTCCCCCTGTGGGCTACCCGATAAGTCTCGCCTCCACCAGCCGAAGCCGACGGATACATACTCCGGAGTGGGCTCGCAATTTGGCGAGGTCACGATATCCCAGCCCTCCGGGTCGCGTTCAGTATATCGGCAGGCGAGTCGGCGGTCACGCGGGCCCGTCCAGAGGTGCCCGGTCGACCGTGAGTTTTCCACACAACATATGCTAATCTATTTTCGCTTTTTCTCCTTTAAGCCTTCGTGTTCGCTTGACACTTACCACTGGCAATCCTGTATCATTACCATCGGCTGAGGAGGCCTCCCAACAGGGCATAAATGGGAACCAAGTACATATTCGTAAGCGGCGGAGTTGTCAGCTCGGTTGGCAAGGGAATCACCACCGCCTCCATCGGCAGAATCCTCAAGTCCCGCGGTATCTCCGTCGTCGTCCAGAAGCTCGATCCCTATCTCAACGTCGACCCCGGCACCATGTCCCCCTATCAGCATGGGGAGGTGTTCGTCACCACCGACGGCGCCGAGACTGACCTTGACCTCGGCCACTACGAGCGTTTCCTGGACCAGGACCTGACCAGGAGCAGCTCCGTCACCACCGGCCAGATATACCAGGCCGTGATCAACAAGGAGCGCCGCGGCGACTACCTTGGGCATACCATTCAGCCTATCCCCCACGTCACCAACGAGATCAAGGAGCGTATCCGCGGCATCGGCCAAGAGTCCGGAGCCCAGGTGGTCATCGTCGAGGTCGGCGGCACCGTCGGTGACATCGAAAGCCAGCCGCATCTGGAAGCGATACGCCAGATGCGCAACGAGGAAGGCCACCAGGACACGCTTTCCATCCACGTCACGCTCCTCCCCTACATCAGCCCCACCGGCGAGCTAAAGACCAAGCCCACCCAGCACAGCGTCCGTGAGCTGCGCTCCATCGGAATCCAGCCGGACGTCATCGTCTGCCGCAGCGACCGGCCGGTGGCCGACGAGCTGCGGGAGAAGATATCGCTGTTCTGCGACGTATCGGTCGGCGCAGTGATCCCCCTCCTCACCATGCCGACCATCTACGAAGTGCCCCTCGTGCTGGAGGAGGCCGGCCTTGGCGACCTCATCGTGGACAAGATGAACCTGCCTGCCGCCTCTCGCGATCTGGCAGACTGGCGTGAGTGGGTGGAGCAGCTAAAGAGCCCCAGCGGTCAGCTGGAGATCGCGATCGTAGGCAAATACGTGGAGCTGCCGGACGCCTACCTCTCGGTGAAGGAATCGCTGATCCACGCCGGCGTGAAGCACCGGGCCGGCATCAACATACACTGGCTGCACTCCAAGGACATGGAGAACCCGGATATGGAAGAGGTGCTGGCGGGGATGGACGGTATCGTCGTCCCCGGCGGCTTCGGGGAGCGCGGCTTCGAGGGGAAGATCAGGGCCGCCCGCTACGCCCGCGAGAACAACGTGCCTTATCTGGGGCTCTGCCTGGGGCTTCAGGTGATGGTGGTGGAGTTCGCCCGTCACCTGTTCGGCACCGACGATGCCAGCTCCACAGAGTTCTACCCGGAGAGCCCCTACCCCGTCATAAGCCTGCTGTCTGAGCAGGAGGGGGTGCAGGAGAAGGGCGGCACCATGCGCCTCGGCGGCTACCCCTGTCGCCTGGTGGAGAAGACCAAAGCGCGCGCCGCCTACGGCCGGGACGAAGTCATTGAGCGCCACCGTCACCGCTACGAGCTGAACAACGAGTTCCGCGCCCAGCTTCAGGAAGCTGGCTTGGTGGCCAGCGGCACCCTCCCCGACGACTCCCTGGTCGAGATCTGCGAGCTGAGAGATCACCCCTGGATGGTAGGCTCCCAGTTCCACCCCGAGTTCCGGTCGCGTCCCAACCGTCCCCATCCCCTGTTCGATGGCTTCGTTGCTGCCGCCTTGGAACGTGTCCGGGCGCGGCGTCTACCGCGCGGGCGCGCCTCCCATTCCGTGACTGGCGCCTCGCGGCGCTCGGCACGTTCCACCACAGCGCCTGCGTGATCGTAGACAACCTGCTCACCCTGTCCCACCTCCTCGCCGTCTTCTGGTACGTAATGGGGCTGGCCGCCGTGCAGTTCCCCCTCATCAGAGGCTGGCGCTACGATGATCTGAAGCTGAAGGTCGTCGCCTTTGAGGAGGCGTCTCACTACCAGGGGCTGCTGCTGGTGCCGGGCATCATCGGCATGGGGGTGAGTGGGGTTTTCATGTGGACGCAGATGGACTACAATCTAATCACCACCGGCTGGCTGGTGGCCCAGGAAACGCTGTATCTCGTGAGTCTCCTGGTTTGCCTGCCCTTGATAGGCCTGGGCCTGCGAAGAGCACGATTGGCTTCGCTGCAGGCGGAGAAAGCCGGCGGTACAACCCCTGAGCTCCAGGAAGCGCTCGACGATAACGTCCCCATAGTTTTCAGCGGCATCGCGACGTTATTGCTGCCGGTCATGACCTACCTGGCGGTATTCAAGCCGCTCTAAAGGAGAAGAGCAAGAGTATGACCTACGCGGACGAAAAAGGTGAGCTGATTCAACCTTCCTATCATCGCCCAGTTAACGCCAGCAAGGCCTTGCGCGTCTTTAACGTATGATGTATTTTGATTTCGCCTCCCCATTGATTGAATCGTGTCGCGTAAACATGCCTGGGCCGGTGGAGGCCCGGAGAACTTACAAACCATGGATCTAGATGCGCCTACCAAGATGGAGAAAACAGTTTCGGAGTCCCCAGTGAACCTTGCCGAACTGGAATCCCGCACCCGAGACGAGCTCGTGGACGTGGCCAAGGAGCTGGACGTCAGCGGCGCCGGCTCCCTGCGCAAGCAGGAACTCGTCTTCCGCATCCTCCAGGCTAAGGCCGAACGCGATGGCAATTACTTCGCCGGCGGTATCCTGGAGCTCGCCTCTGACGGATACGGATTTCTACGGGCTGAGGCCCTGCGCCCAAGCCTCAGCGACGTCTACGTCTCCCAGACCCAGATTCGCCGCTTCGCCTTGCGCACCGGCGACTACGTGATGGGCACTGCCCGCCCGCCCAAAGACTCCGAGAAGTACTACGGCCTGCTCAAAGTGGACGCCGTCAACGGCCTGGACCCGGAGACGGCCAAACGCCGCCCCTACTTCGAGCAGCTCACGCCTATCTTCCCCCAGGAGTTCATCGACCTGGAGGCTGGCGACAGCAACCTCTCCACCCGTATCATCGACCTCGTCGCCCCCATCGGCCGTGGCCAGCGCGGCCTCATCGTGTCGCCGCCCAAGGCCGGCAAGACGGTCATCCTCAAGACCATCGCCCAGGCTATCGCCAACCGCTACGAAGAAATACACATCATCGTCCTCCTCATCGGTGAGCGTCCGGAGGAGGTGACGGACTGGCGCCGCTCCGTAGAGCACGCGGAGGTCCTCGCCGCCACCTTCGACGATCCGGTGGAGGAGCAGACCAGAGTGGCCGAGATGGGGATAGAGCGGGCGAAGCGTTTGGTAGAGGGCGGGCGCCACATCGTAGTCCTCCTGGACGGCATCACCCGTCTCACCCGCGCCTACAACCTGGCCCTACCCTCCAGCGGTCGCACCCTCTCCGGCGGCATCGACCCCGTGGCCCTGCACCCCTCCAAACGCCTGTTCGGCGCTGGCCGCACCATCGAGGAGGGAGGCAGCCTGACCATGATCGCCACCTGCCTGGTCGATACCGGCAGCCGCATGGACGAGGTCATATTCGAGGAGTTCAAGGGCACCGGCAACTGGGAGCTGTTCCTTGACCGTCGTCTGGCGGAAAGGCGCACCTACCCGGCCATCGATATCCAGCGCAGCAGCACCCGCCGTGACGATCTCCTGCTCGGCGAAGAGAAATACCAGAAGGTGCTGCTCCTGCGCCGCATGACCGCCATGGTGTCCCAGAACTCACCTAACTCCACAGAGGCCGCGGAGCTGATCCTGGAACGCCTCCAGCGCACCAAGACAAACGAAGAGTTCCTGGCCACCATCAAAGACGCCGTCTAGGCCTGGCATTCACTGACTGTTCCCCTGCTTCTCCTTAGCTGCCTGTCACACGTTCGTTCATAACGCGTCAATTTGTGAAGAGCTTGACAATGCGGTATAATACCCGCGATTTGTCAAGAAGGGCAGATTTGAGGTGGTGCCACACGTGGCGCTATCTTGGCATAAGAAGGAGATAAACAGGAGGTAGATTATCCGGGACCAGCAAGCGTTGCCCCCGCGTTGGCCTGGAGGCCGAGACAGACGCATGCTTGACCCGCAGAGCGCGGGCAAGCATGCGACCGAACAGCGAAGGTACTGTCTCCACGCACTCTTCTTTCTCATCGCCTTCATCGCCGTCGGCGTCGCCGCGACAGGAGCCCTGGGGAGGGTCGCGCCTCCTTTCGTCTCCGCCGACGTCGCCCTTCAGGAGGTGGTTAGTGAAAGCCCCTCCGCTGGCTACCTGCGGCCCTCCGTTGTTCTGGCAACCTCTTCCGGCATCTACATCGTCAACCCTGAGCCACAGCAGACAGAACCAGAGGAGGCCACACCCGAGCCCACGCCCGAACCCACACCCGAGCCGACTCCCGAACCGCAGCCCGCCTTCATCGTCTACACCGTTCAACTGGGAGACTCCGTCGCGTCCATCGCCGCCGCCTTCGGTATAGATGTTGATTACATCCTCTGGAACAACGCCGACCTGCATTCGGACCCCGATCTGCTCCTTGTTGGGCAGAAGCTCCAGATCCCCAGCCTCAACGGCCTCATCTACAACGTTAGGCTGGGCGACACCCTGTCCGATATCGCATCCTTCTATCAGATAGACGTCCCCAGCATCCTCGCCTTCGTGCCCAACGGCATTAGCTCAGCGGACACCGTTATAGAGGGGATGGTCCTCGTTCTTCCCGGCGCCGTGGCTCCTCCTCCGCCCATCTCCGCCGCCGTCACAGCCGTCGAGGCCACCAACCCAGAGCCAGAGCCGGAGCCGCAGCCAGAGCCTGAGCCGGCTGCGCCACCGCCACCGCCGCCCAGTATCGGCTACGTCTGGCCCTTCTCCGGCTCCATCTCCTCCTACTTCGGCGAGTACCGCGGCGGCAACTCCTACCATCTGGCGATTGACATCGACGCCTTCGGCCGCTACGGCGCCCCCGTCGTCGCCGCCTCCACCGGCACCGTCGTTCTCACCGCCAGCTTGGGCTGGGGCCTGGGCACCTACGTCATCATCCGCCACGCCGACGGCTCGGAGACCGTCTACGCCCATCTATCGGCCATCTACGTGGCTCAAGGACAGGCCGTGGGCCAGGGCGAACAGATCGGCGCCATCGGTTGCACCGGCTACTGCACCGGCGCCCATCTGCACTTCGAGCTTTGGATCGGCGGCGGCCCGGTAGACCCGCTCGCATACCTCCCTTAGGATTTCAGATCAGCCTTATGCAAAGACTGTTGCCGCTACTGGCGGCCTTTCTCTCCCTGGCCCTTCTGGCGCCGCCGCCCGTTGCCGCCAAGGAGGCGCCCGCCTACGTCGCCCTCGGCGACTCCCTCACCTTCGGTGTGGGAGCCTCGGACACGGTCACCGGCGGCTTCGTGGCCATCACCTACGACGCCCTGCGCAAGAGCGAGCGCTACCGCGACCGCGGCCTGGATCTGATCAACCTCGGCGTCCCCGGCGCTACCAGCGCTGACCTCCTACTGCCCGGCGGTCAACTGGAGCAGGCCCTGAACGAGATCATCGAGCGCCGAGAGGACACCTCCTCTTCCGACGACAACGTGGAGATCATCACCGTCGGAATCGGCGGCAATGACGTGCTCGCCCTGGCCACGCCTGACTCCCCCTGCGTCGCTGACCCTCTCGCCTCGGAGTGCCAGATACTGTTCGAGGAGATGCTCGCCGCGTTGGAGGAGAACCTAACGCAGCTGCTTCGCGGCCTGCGAGAGGCGGTCCCTAAGGCTAAGATCGTTGTGCTTGACCTCTACAGCCCCCTGTCGGGCAGAGGTGACGCGGCCGAGCTGGTAGTGGACTTCGCCATCCGGGGGATCAACGATCTGACCCAGAGCGTCGTGTCACAGACGAAGCTCAGCGCCGATCTGGCCAGCGTCTACCCCTTGTTCCGCGGCCGCGCCGCCCAGCTAGTGGCTGATGACCAGATTCATCCCAACGATGAAGGCCACGCGCTCATGGGCGAGGTCGTCCTGGCCACGATTGAAGGTCGGGAGCCGGTCCTGCCCGAGGACCTGATCACGCCGACGACGGTGGAAGGGATTAGCAACGCGCCTCTGGGCCAGGGTGGCCTCCAGCCTCTGGTCCCGGACGATGACGATGGCTCCAACCTGGCCCTCCTGCTGGCGATCGCAATTCCAGCGGCCTTGCTCGGAGCGGCGGCTGTCGCCGGCGTTTATCTGACTGCCCGCGGCCGCTAGCGGCGGTAGTCCAGCAGCAGCAGTTGCATCTCGTGGGGCAGGGAGCTGCGGGACACCGTCAGCTTGGGCTGGGGCTCCAGATCCTTGGCGCCCATCTCCTTAAGGAAGCGCTCCAGCGGCTCCAGCTCGTCCTTCGTGACCTCAGTGCGATAGTGCATCGGGATGACGATAGCGGGCTCGATGATGTGCACCACCTCCGCCGCCGTCGCCCCGTCAATCGTCGTGTTGCCGCCGACTGGTATCAGCAGCACGCTCACGTCGCTCATCTCCTCCACCTGGTTCGGCGTGGGTGTATGCCCCAGGTCTCCCAGGTGGCAGACGCGGAGCTCCTCCATCTCCAGCACGAACGACACGTTGGCGCCGTGAGTGGCTCCATTCTCCGCGTCATGGTAAGTGCCGACGCCGGTCACGAAGGCGTCGTGAATCTCGTACTCCCCGGGCCTATAGATGCATACCGGCTTCCCCGCCACCGCCTTCACGTACGAGTGGTTTTCATGGTTGTGGCTGATCGTGACGATGTCCGCCGTGGGCTTGCCGATCGTATAGCCGGATGAGGGCGGACAGGGGTCAGTGACGATCGCGGCTCCGCGGCTGCGGATGCGAAAACAGGAATGGCCGAGCCAGGTTATCTCCACGCGGGTAGTTCGCTCCGAAGGAACGCGATGTCAGGTACCAAGGGGCGGGTCGGGATACCGGTGGCTACTCTTCGAACTCTTCCTCTGAGCCGCGGCGTCGCCAGAACGAAAGGGCCGCGATTACAGCCCCGATCAAGGCCACGAGGAAGAACACCTTTCGTTTCCTGCCGCCCTTCTTCTGCGGGGCTTCTTCTATGTCCGCCTGATCCTCTTCTGCCATGACGCGAACTCCTTTGGACTCGTATGGGGTCGCGCTGAGTATAGCAAGCTCCCCGAAGGCGGGTCAACACGGCGCCACGGCCTACGTCCGGCTCCGCTCTTGACACCTTCTCTACGGGGGTGCTACGCTGAATCTCAGTTAGCACTCTCACCACGCGAGTGCTAATTGCTAAGGCTGGCAACATGCTTACCGAGAGACGAGAACAGCTGCTGCGTTTCATCGTGGACGAGTACGTCCGCTCCGCCCAGCCGGTCGCCTCCAGCGCCGTCGCCCAGCGCTACACACTGCCCGTCTCCTCCGCCACCATCCGCAACGAAATGGCGCGGCTGGAGGACGAAGGCTTCATAGTGCAGCCGCACACCTCGGCCGGTCGCGTCCCCTCCGATAAGGGGTATCGTTACTACGTGGAGGCGCTTATGCGCCCTCAGGAACCCCCCGCCGCCGTCCAACAGACCATCCGTCACCAGTTCCACCAGGCGGCCGGCGAAACGGATGAGTGGGCCCACCTGGCCGCTGCCGTACTCGCCGCCCGCCTCAGCTACGTCTCCGTGGTCACCGCCCCCCACGCCGCTCAGACGCGGCTGCGCTCGCTCCAGCTCGTGAGCGTGCACGACTTCGTCGCCCTCCTCGTCCTCGTCCTCCAGGAGACGCTCGTCCTCCAGCAAACGCTCACCTTGGACCACCCGCTCTCTCAGGACGAGCTGGCCGCTGTCGCCGCCCGCCTCAACTCCCTCTACGCCGGGCGCACCGTGGACGAGATCCGCGCCATCCAGATGGAGCACCTCTCGTTCGAGGCCCAGACCGTGCACGCCGCCCTCGATCTGATGGAGTCTGAGGAGGCGGAGTCATTCGGCGAAGCCTATCTCGAAGGCCTCCGCGACATGCTCCTCGAGCCGGAGTTCGCCCAGGGAGACCGCATGCTGGCCCTCATGGACCTCCTCGGTCGCTCCAACCTCGACAAGGCGATACCCCTCGCCCGCGCTGCCGGCGACCGGCAGGTGACCGCGATCATCGGCAGTGAGCACCCCCAGGACGCCATGCAGCAGTGCAGCGTCGTCATCTCCCCCTACGGCGGCCCCTCCGGTCTCCGCGGCGCCATCAGCGTCATCGGGCCCACGCGCATGCACTACTCCAGGGCCGTCTCCATGGTGCGCTACATGAGCGGCATCATGGAGGAGCTCCTGGACGCCTACTTCGGCTAGACATTCTCTGGAGCGAAGACATGACTGACAACCCCCGTAAGAAAGAACCTGCTGAGCCGCCCGAGGCCGAACCCGCCCCGCCTGAATCCGCTCAGGCTGAGCCTGCCGAAGCCGGTACCCTCGAGGAGCAGCTCGCCAACGCCAAGGAGGACGCCCAGAAATACCTCGGCAACTGGCAGCGCGCCGAGGCCGACTTCCAGAACTACAAGCGCCGTGTGGAGCAGGAGCGCAGCGAGAGCCGTCGCTTCGCCTCCGCCGCCCTCATCATCAACGTCCTCCCCATCCTCGACGACCTGGAGCGCGCCCTCGGCAGCCTCGACGCCCGCCTCGCCGGCCTGACCTGGTTCGAGGGCATAGCCCTCATCCACCGCAAGCTCCTCATCCTCCTGGAGAACAACGGCGTCACCCCTATCCAGGCCGAGGGCCAGCAGTTCGACCCCAGCCTCCATGAGGCCGTCACCCACGCCGACGGCGAGGAAGGCAAGGTGCTGGCCGAGGTCCAGCGCGGCTACAAGCTCCACGACCGCGTCCTCCGCCCCGCCATGGTCGTCGTGGGCAAGGGGAAAGAGGAAACGAAGGAAGAGAAAGAGGCGGAAGCGCCTGAAGGCAGCGAGAAGCCTGAACAAGCGAGTGAGAAACAGGGAGATGACCAATCGTAGCTGCAGACATTAGGGCTTGCAGCTACAACGGTTGAGATGAAAGCGATGACGGTTCAAAACACAACCGAGCGAGTCAAACAATCTGTGGCCCAATCCTGGCCCTCGACCCGAAGGAGAACGCCCCATGCCTAAAGCAATAGGAATAGACCTCGGAACCACTAACTCCGCCATGGCCGTCATGGAGGGCGGCGAGCCCGCCGTCATCCCCAACGCCGAAGGCGGCCGCACCACCCCCTCAACCGTCGCCATCGGCAAGAGCGGCGAGCGCCTCGTCGGCCAGGTCGCCAAGCGCCAGGCCGTCACCAACCCCGAGAACACCATCTTCTCCATCAAGCGCCTCATGGGCCGCCGCTTCGACGACGAAACCGTCCAGGGCGACCTCAAGGTCCTCCCCTACAAGCTCGACGCCGCCGACAACGGCGACGCCCGCGTCTGGATGGGCGAGCGCTCCTACTCCCCGCCGGAGATCTCCGCCATGATCCTCCAGAAGCTCAAGGCCGACGCCGAGGCCTACCTGGGCGACACCGTCAGCGAGGCCGTCATCACCGTCCCCGCCTACTTCAACGACTCCCAGCGTCAGGCCACCAAGGCCGCCGGCGAGGTCGCCGGCCTCAACGTCCTCCGCATCATCAACGAGCCCACCGCCTCCTCCCTCGCCTACGGCCTCGACAAGTCGGAGGAGAAGACGATCGCCGTCTACGACCTCGGCGGCGGCACCTTCGACGTCTCCATCCTGGAGATCGGCGAGGGCACCTTCCACGTCAAGGCCACCGCCGGCGATACCCACCTCGGCGGCGACGACTTCGACCAGCGCATCATCGACTGGCTCATCGAGGAGTTCAAGAAGGACCAGGGGATAGACCTGAAGGAGGACCGCATGGCCCTCCAGCGCCTCAAGGAGGGCGCCGAGAAGGCGAAGGTTGAGCTCTCCACCGTGATGCAGACGGATGTCAACCTGCCCTTCGTCACCGCCGACCAGGCCGGCCCCAAGCACCTCAACATCACCCTCAGCCGCTCCAAGCTGGAGCAGCTTGTCGGCGACCTCGTCGAAAAGACCATCGACCCCTGCCGCCAGGCGCTGGAGGACGCCAAGGTCACCCCCGACGCCGTCGGGGAGGTGATCCTCGTCGGCGGCCAGACCCGCATGCCCATGGTCGTCGAGGCGGTCAAGAAGTTCTTCGGTCGCGAGCCCCACAAGGGCGTCAACCCCGACGAGGTCGTCGCCGTGGGCGCCGCCATCCAGGCCGGCGTCCTCAAAGGCGACGTGCGTGAGGTGCTCCTGCTGGACGTCACCCCCCTCAGCCTCGGCATCGAGACGATGGGCGGCGTTTCCGACCCCGTCATCCCCCGCAACACCACCATCCCCACCTCCAAATCCAAAGTCTACTCCACCGCCGCCGAGAACCAGACCTCCGTCGAGATCCACGCCGTCCAGGGCGAACGTTCCCTGGCCGGCGACAACAAATCGCTCGGCCGCTTCATCCTGGACGGCATCCTGCCCGCGCCCCGCGGCCTGCCCCAGATCGACGTCACCTTCGATATCGACGCCAACGGCATCCTCCACGTCTCCGCCCTCGACAAGGGCACCGGCCGCGAGCAGAAGATCACCATCCAGGCCGGCACCGGCCTCACCGAGGAGGAGATCGAGCGCATGAAGGCGGACGCGGAGGTCCACGCCGAGGATGACCGCCGCCGTCGCGAGGAGATCGAGCTCCGCAACCAGGCCGACTCCCTCGCCTACACCGCCGAGAAGACCGTCCGCGAGGCTGGCGACAAGATACCCGCCGACGTCCGCGCCGACATCGAGGCCCGCGTCAAGGACGTGCGTGACGCCCTCGCCGCCGAGGGGGACACCGAGCGCCTCCGCGCCGCCGTCACCGGCCTATCAGAGGCGATGCAGAAGGCCGGCTCCGCCGTCTACGGCGAGCCGGGCGAGGGTGGCCCCGGGGCGCCGCCCCCCGAAGGCGAGGGCGAGGGCGAAGGTGAGGGCGAAGAGCCCGCCGAGGAAGGCACCGTAGAGGGCGAATACCGCGAGGTGTAGCCGCCTCGCAGGGACAATGTAGGCGGGTAGCTTCAGCTGCCCGCAGCCCTAAACCCAGGGGGACAGG
>JADFRV010000205.1 GCA_022561095.1 Chloroflexota bacterium
CGCCAGCCCGTGCTCTCGCGCGAACGCTGCCGCCCGCTCGAAGAACGCCAGGTCTGCCACCGCGCCCGTGGGGTTGTTCGGGTAGTTCAGCCACAGCGCCTTCGCCTTGCGCAGGACCTCCGCCGGCACCGCCTCCAGATCCGGCAGGAAGCCGTTCTCCTCCCTCAGCGGCAGGTAGTACGCCTCGCCGCCGGCGAACATCGTGCCTACCGCGTACACGGGGTAGCCCGGGTCCGGCACCAGCGCCACGTCACCGGGGTCGATGAAGCACAGGGCGATGTGACCTATCCCCTCCTTGGAGCCGATCAGCGGCAGCACCTCCCGCTGCGGGTCCAGCGACACCCCGAACCGGCGCTCGTACCAGCCGACGATCGCCTCCCGCAGCTCCGACAGCCCCTTCGTCTCCGGGTAGCGGTGGTTGGCGGCGTCGAGAGAGGCCTCCCGCAGCGAGTCGATCAGGTGCTGCGGCGTCGGCATGTCCGGGTCGCCGATGCCAAACGAGATGACGTCCACCCCCTGCGACCGCTTCTCCGCGATCTTGCGGCTGATCTCCGCGAACAGGTACGGCGGCAGCTTCTCGATGCGCTTAGCGAACTTCACGAGGTCTCCACGATGGGGTGCTCCTGAGCGACCCAGAGGGCTGACCGCTCCATGTCAATGAAGCGCCGCTCGTCTTCCAGCAGCTCCTCGCCCGCCTTCCGACCCTCAGGCGAGGCGGTGGCCGTCGCGAATTCCTCGACGCTCTCCCACCACAGCTCGGCGACGCCGTCGTAAGCCTCAAGCGCGTCGCGGCTCTCGCGAAGGGCATCGTTGATCGAGCCCTCCAGCGTGTGCACCTGTATGTAGCGCCGGATCCGCAGCGCCTGCGCACGCTCTCGCACCAGCGCGCCGTGGGTCTCCAGCCAGTAGCGCTGGAACTCCTCGCGAGACAGATTCGGCAGCCGGCGAAGGCAATAGACGAGCTTGATCATCGAGCTCCTCCCCCCTCCTCCCGCCACCTCACCTCGAACAGCCGCACCGACTCATCGAACCCCTTGAGCGAAGTCTCACCACGGTCGGCGAACAGGAAGTCCTTGCCCTTGGCCAGCTCCCTGACCACGTTCGACACGAGTATCTCGCCACCCTTGGCCGTCGCGGTTATCCTGGCCGCCTCGTTCACCGCCGTACCGAACAGGTCATCATCTTCAGCTATAGGCTCACCAGCGTTCAGACCCACCCGCACCTTTATCGGCTCCTCCGCCGACTCGTTGTGCTCGGCGAACGCCCGCTGCATGGCGATGGCGCACTCCAGCGCCCGCGTGGCCGAGGAGAACGAGGCCATGAAGCCGTCACCCATCGTCTTCACCTCCGAGCCGCCGTGGGCCTTCAGCGCCTCCCGCACCATACGCTCGTGCTGGCGTAGCACGTCCCGTGCCTTGGCGTCGCCTAGCCGTTGCGTCAGGGCGGTTGAGCCCTCTACGTCGGTGAAGAGGATGGTGTGGACGGTGCCGACGGTTGTCGGCTCGGCGCCCGATGCGACCTCCTCGCCCTCGCCCAGGAATTCGTCGATGGCGCTTGCAGCCGCTTCCATGTCGCCGATGTATGGCGCTAACGACGCTCCCTCCAGGAGGACCAGCCGGGCGTTCGGTATCCGCGAGGCGAGACCCCTGGAAAGTTCCACCGGATACAGAGAGAACTGGCGGCGGTGAAGCACCAGCGTTGGCGACCTCACCTGCGGCAGAAGGGCCGTCACGTCAAACTCGCGAAGTGCGCTGAACAACTCCCGCCACGCGTCAGGCGTCACGCATTCCTGCATATACGAAGCGGTTCGGTGCGCTGCCTCGCCTTCCGACCACCCAAATACCACATGTGCTACCGTCTCGGTGTATAGCTCCCAGTCGCTGTCACGGAGGGCCGCCAATGTCTCAAGCTGTGGCGTCCCCTCTAAGAAGTCGGAGCCTCGCGCTGAAGAGCACCACAAAACAAGGTGCGATACACGCTCCTGGTGACGGGCCGCATACGCGATAGCCACCGGGCCCGAGTACACAGGCGCGTACAGCGCGAAGCTCTCATTGCCCAAGCGGTCCACCACAGCTTCTAGGTCCAGCTCTAGGGCGTCGAGGGAATAGTTAGCCACCTCCCGGTCGGACAGCCCGGACCCTCTGCCATCATAGCGGATGACCTTTCGGTTCTCCGCCAGCCGCTCTTGCCAGCGGCGCCATTCGGGGTTCTGCCACTCGAGTTGGAGGTGGCTGAATAGTAGGACAGGCATATACACATAGGGCGTGCCCTCTCCCAACGTCGAGAAGGCGATGCTCACCCCGTCCTTGGTCTGGGCGTACTGGATGCGCGGCTCCATGATTGGCTCAGATCGGGTAGGTGACGCCGGTCAGATCTTCCGAGATTCCCCACAGCTTGCGGGCGGTGCCGTCGTCCCGTGCTTGCTTGCTCATGCCGACCTTGATTGGGTGGCCGCGCTGTTCTCCGAGGCCGCGTGGGCCGAAGTAATCGCCGCCCTCGACAGCCCGGTCCGTGGCCGAGCGCAGTGTTGGGAGCGCTCCCATAGCCGCGCTCTGGGACATGAAGCGTTCGACGAGGGGCCGGGAAGCGTGCATCAGGTTGCCGAGAATGCCGCCGGGGTTCTCGTGGCCGAGGTTCGTGTTAGAGGCGCCCGGATGGGCCGCTACTGCGATCGCTTCGGACTCGGCGGCGGATAGCCGGCGCTGGAGCTCGCGAGTGAACAGGAGGTTCGCAAGCTTGCTCTGGAAGTAGGCACGCCACGGCGAGTAGTTCCGCTGCTTCCAATTGAGGTCGTCGAAGTTAATGCGGCCGGGGCGGTGGCCCTGGCTGCTAATGGAGACGACGCGGGCAGGGCCGGACTTGAGGATGACTGGAACCAGGTGGCTGGTGAGGGCGAAGTGGCCGAGGTGGTTGACGCCGAACTGCATCTCGAAGCCCTGTGCGGTTTGCTGCTTGGGGGTCGCCATCAGGCCGGCGTTGTTTACGAGGATGTCGAGGCGCTCGTGTGCTGCGAGGAACTCCTCGGCGGCGTTCTTCACCGACTCGAGGTCAGCGAGGTCTATTTCGAGGATCTCGGTCGACCCGGTGGGGTTCGCTTCCGTGATCTTCGCGACGGCGTCGTCGGCCTTGCTGCGGTTTCGGCAGGCGAGGACGACTGTAGCGCCGTGTTGGGCCAGCGCTCGGGCGGCTTCGAAGCCGATGCCGCTGTTGGCGCCGGTGATCAGGATTGTCCGGCCAGTCTGGTCGGGAATGTCGGCTTCGGTCCAATTGTTGCTCATGAGTTCGCTTCCTTCGCTCTAGGACGATTCGTGCGCGGCTCACCCAGCCGACAGCGTACTCCAGATTGCGTCGTCCATGCCAGCTTCCCAGGTTTCGCGTGGATCTCCTCGCAGAAACTGATCGGCCCGACACTAACGGCACTTAGTGTGCCTTCTGCGATGTCCAAGCCGCTGGGCTCGCGCCTGCCGAAACGAGCTCGGTAGCGCTCCGATCAGAGCCGGCGGCCACAAGAGGCGCGACGGCGCTCGACTCTGGAAGCTCCATCGGCTGCATTGCGAAGGCTGGTCGGGTTAGTAACTTGACGCCCTCTTCCGGCAGAGGGATAATCCTCTTCGCCATCACCAGCCCAGATGG
>JADFRV010000206.1 GCA_022561095.1 Chloroflexota bacterium
CGGCCTCCTCCGGCGCGGCGACGGGAGTCTCGGCGTCGCGCATAAACGTCGCCTCCTCGTCTTCTACGTCGAGATCCGCGGCGGGTGTATCTTGCGCCTCCTCGGGCGCGGCCGCACCACCCGCTGCCTCCAACTCCTCCTCATCCGCTTCGGATCGCATCATCTGTGGAGCGGTAGCCTCGTCGGTAACGCCGTCGCCGCCGAGATCGCCAAGATCGACGACGAGCACGACGGCGAGGGCGGCGGCGACACCGGCAGCGGCTATACGCGCGCCGAAGGCCAGGGGTGAGGCGACAGGCATCGGGGGACGGGGCGCGACCCGCTCCGGGCTGAGGGTGAACGACCGCGGCGGCTCGACCGCCGGCAGCTCCTGGAGGGCGGCGACGGTGGCGCGGAGCTGCTCCATCTCCTGACGACAGCGCCCGCACTCCGCCAGGTGACGCTCCAGCCGCTCGGCGGCAGAGGCATCAAGCTCGCCGTCGATGTAAGCGGAGAGCTGATCGCGGAGGCGACGGTGTCGGTTGAACCAGAACATCATCAGTTACCCTCACTAGAAGGACGGAAGCGAGACGGCAAAAGTTCCCCGCGGGCCAGGAGGAAGTCGCGCAGAGCGGCGCGACCGCGGCTGATGCGGGACTTGACGGTGCCCAGGGAGGCGCCTGTGGCTTCGGCGACCTCTTCGTAGGCGAGGCCCTGGACATCGCGGAGGATGACGGCAAGGCGCTGGTCGGGCGGGAGGGATGCCAGACCTTCCCGGAGGCGGCCGGCCAGCTCCATGCGCTCCGCTCGCTGCTCCAGGGGCTCATCGGAGGCGGGCAGCTCGGCGGCCGGGTGCTCGTCGTCACCGCCGGCGTCGAGGGGCGTCTGGGGACGGGAGCGGCGACGGCGTAGCTCGTCGTAGCAGGCGTTGGCGGCGATGCGCATCAGCCAGGCGCGAAAGTTACCGCGGCGGAAGCGGGAAACGGCGCGGAAGGCGGCGACGAACGCCTCTTGGGTCGCGTCCTCGGCGGGCTGGGGGGAGCCCAGCATGCGCAGGCAGAGGCCGTAAACCCGCCCCTGGTAGGCGATGACGAGGGAGTTGAAGGCATCGAGGTCGCCGCGCTGGCTTCGCTCTATGAGTGCGACTTCGTCTGTCTGCATGCGAGAGCCCAGCCTATTCTAGCAGGAGCTCGCGAAGATGCGGTGCGTTGACATTCAGGCATCGGAACTTTTATCGCCTGCCATCCGTCAAGTAGTTGAGTGGCGAAAGGAGACGGCCGAAATGCGTATTAACCGAAGGGTGGCCGCTGGCCTGTTAGTCATCGTGGGGGCGGTGCTGGGCACAGTGCTAGGCATCTCGCTCATGCAGGGGTCAGACGCCGATGAGACGGCCCGATACGAAGTAACCGTGCAGTTCAACGGTTCGGTGACCCAACAGGAGATCGATGAGGCCGGCGCGCTGCTGCGAACGTTCGACGACGACGTCGATTTCCTCATCATGGAGATCTTCCCGCCGATCGGGCGGGCGGTAGTGACGACCGAAGCGGCCGACTTCTGCCAGACGGTGGAGGCGGCGCTGGAGGCGAAGAGCTACGTCGACGAGGTGAGCTGCGGGCCGCACGTAGAGCCCAGCGAGGCGAAGCCGGACGCCCCCGTTAGCACGGACAACGACCCGAACTCGTAAGGAAGCATCCCCCATCGCGTGTCAAAGACGCGGCGACGAAACTCTCCCTGCTCAGCCGCGTCTATTGTGAGTGCGAGGCGTTTGCTACAATTGGAAGTGCCTATGAAGGATGACGGAGAGATAGAAGACGAACTGCCGTCAGAAGAGGGAGAGGCGGCGGAGGCGGAGCAGGAACTCCAGCCCGATCTGCCCTACGATCCGCTTATCGAGCCCTGGAACGACCCAGCTTCGACTTCGATAGCCGCGTACAGCCTGAGCCAGGGGCGAGAAGGTGAAGCCCTTCGGCCAAGCGCCGCGCCCTCCTATACGGCCCTGCCCTATCCTCACGACGACGAGCTGAGCGAGCTGCGCCACCGTCTGCGGCAGGGTACGGTTGTCGTCCCCCGGCGACGGCGCACCTGGTCAATCACCGCCCAGGAGTTGGTGGAAACGCTGTTACTGGCGGTGCTAATCTTCTTCGCGATCGGAGGGATCCCCGGCCGTGGCGGGGGAACCATACAGAACTTTCGCGTGGAAGGGGCGAGCATGGAGCCCAGCCTGGATAGCGGCGAGTACCTCATCGTGAATAAGCTGGCCTATGCGGAGATCGACCTGAGCCTGTTCGATTGGCTGCCGTTTTTCGACTCCGGAGACGACCCGGTGCACCACCTGTGGAACACTCCCAGTCGCGGAGATGTGATCGTTTTCCGCGCTCCCATTAACCTGAACCGCGATTTCATCAAGCGTATTATCGGAGTGCCCGGCGACACGGTGGAGGTCGGCCAGGACAGCGTGGTGATGCTGAACGGGGAGTTCATAGACGAGCCGTACATCACCGGCAAGACGATCTGCCCGTGCGGGCCCTGGGTAGTGCCGGAGGCAGCCTACTTCGTGATGGGGGACAACCGGCAGAACAGCAGTGACTCGCGGCAGGGGTGGTTCGTGCCGGAGGGGAACATCATAGGCAAGGCGCTGATCACCTACTGGCGCGACGGCCCCAAGCTGGACCTGGCGCCCAACCACAAGGTCTCAATCACCAGCGAGGCGGCGGCAGAGGAGTAGATGACGAACGAGGCCGACCCGTCGGCCCTGCTCCGGGAGGTAGGAGCGCTGATGGACGGCCACTTCCGCCTCAGCTCCGGCCGCCACTCACCCGTTTACGTCGAGAAGTTCCGTCTACTTCAGGACCCCAAGGCAACGGAGCGGCTGTGCCGTCTCATCGCGGACCGGTTCCGGGACGATAGGCCGGAGCTGGTGGCCGGCCCCACTACCGGCGGCATCATCCTCAGCTATGAGGTGGCGCGACTGCTGGGGCTGCGCGGCATCTTCGCCGAAAGGGCCGAAAGGGGCCGCGATTTCCAGCGCGGCTTCCAGGTGCGGGCGGGCGAGCGTACGCTTATCGTGGACGACATTCTGACCACCGGCGGCAGCATCCGGGAGGTGATTGCGGCGGTGCGACGGGCCAACGGCGACCCTATAGGCGTAGGGGTGCTGGTGGACCGCAGCGGTGGCGGCACGGAGTTTGGACTGCCGCTATTCGCCTGCGTGGAGCTGGACCTGACGACTTACGCCGAGGGCTCCTGCCCCCTTTGCGATGCCGGGGCCCCCCTGACTGTAACCTGACATGCTCTCGCAAGAACAGGAAGCGTTCGTTCGCGCCCAGCGGGTCGCCCACCTGGCGACGGCGGACGCCGACGGCCGGCCGTTCGTCATACCAGTCTGTTTCGTCTATACAAACGGCCTCCTGTACACGCCGGTGGACGAGAAACCGAAGAGCGGAAGACGCCTGAGGCGGCTCCGCAACATCGAAGAGAACCCGCAGGTGGCACTGGTGTTCGACCGCTACGAGGACGACTGGGAGCGGTTGGCCTGGGTGCTGCTGCGGGGAAAGGCCTCGCTGGTGACGGACGCGGGCGAGAAGGCGCAGGCCCTGGCGGCGCTGCGTCGCAAGTACGAGCAGTACCGCGCTATG
>JADFRV010000207.1 GCA_022561095.1 Chloroflexota bacterium
GCACCCAGACATTGTCAGGCTGCTCGCCGCGCACCCCCAGCGCCGATGACGTAGAATAGTCCCGCCATGGAGCCGCGCATCCAGTACGCTAAGACCAAAGACGGGGTGAGCATCGCCTTCTCGACGTTGGGGGAAGGTGGCATGCCCTTTGTCCAGATGCCGTTCCCATTCTCCCATCTCCAATTGAGTTGGGAAATACCTGAATTCCGAAGCTGGTATGAGCGGCTGGCAGAGAAGAGAATGGTCGTCCGCTATGACAGCAGCGGCACCGGGCTGTCCGACCGCGACGTGATCGAGTTCTCCCTCGACACAGGAGTGCGGGACCTGGAGGCGGTGGTAGACCGCCTGGGCCTGGAACGGTTCGCTCTCTTTGCGCCGGTGTTCAACGGGCTAGTGGGCGTCGCCTATGCGGTCCGGCACCCGGAGCGGGTGACGCATCTCATTTTGTGGCACACAGGTGCGCGAACCACCGACCTAATCGGCGGGCCACAAGGTCAGGCGCTACTGCAACTGGTGGATGCAGACTGGGAGATGTTCACCGAGACGCTCGCGAATGTCGTGTTCGGATGGTCGGCAGGCGAGCCAGCGCGACGGTACGCTGCCGTAATTCGGGAAAGTATAACTCAGGAGGGGCTACAGGCCGCCCTGCCGGCAGGCCTGGACGTTGATGTGACGGAACTACTACCCCAGGTCAAGCCGCCGACCCTGGTGCTCCACCGCCGCGAGTCTGCATTCCCATCAATGGATACTGCCAGAGTTCTTGCCTCCCGCATTCCGAACGCCCGTCTGGCTCTTTTTGAGGGTGGGTCAGGATCACCATACCTGGACGATGTCGACGCGATTTTGGACGCCATCGACGACTTCCTGGGCGAGGGCGAGGAGGCCGCAGCGGGGGCCAAGCAGGCGACCGAGCACGTCCATACCATCCTCTTCACCGACGTCGAGGGCTCCACGGCCCTTACCCAGCGGCTTGGAGACGCCAAAGCCCGCGACCTGCTGCGTGAGCACGAGGGCATGGTGCGGGAGGCGTTGAAGGCCCACGGCGGCTCGGAGGTGAAGACGATGGGCGATGGCTTCATGGCCTCGTTCTCCTCCGCCACCAAGGCATTGCACTGCGCCATCGCCATGCAGAGGGCGTTCGCGGAGCACAACGAGTCGGCGGAGGAGCCGATCCTCGTGAGGGTCGGGCTGAACGCCGGTGAGCCGATAGCGGAGAACGATGACCTGTTCGGTACGGCTGTCAACCTGGCGGCACGGATATGCGGACACGCTGAGGCCGGTCAGATTCTCGTACCGATAGTCGTTAGGGAGCTAACGGCGGGCAAGCAGTTCTTGTTCGCGGACCTGGGCGAGACGGAGCTGCGTGGGTATGAAGACGCGGTACAGCTGTACGAGGTCAGCTGGCGGGAGAGCGAATAGCGGAGGCTGCCCGCTCCTCCTGAGCCTGTCGAAGGGTGAGCGGGACTTCCAGATCGTTGGACCATTGGAGGAAGAGATAGATGCGTCTCGCCGATAAGTCAGTTTTCATCTCCGGCGCTGGCGGCGGCATGGGCCGCCTCGCCGCCCAGGTTTTCGCCCGCGAGGGTGCCCGCATTGTCGCGTTTGACATAACCGAAGACGGCCTGCGGGGGACCGTCGCCTCCATCGAGGGCGAGGGCGGCGGCATCGTCGCCGTCACAGGCGACGTCAGCGTCGCGGCGGACGTGGAGCGCGCCGTCGCCGAGGGTGTCCGCGCCTTCGGCAAGCTGCACGTCCTGTACAACAACGCCGGTATCTTCCCCGACGAGGACGGCTCCATCGTTGATATGGACGAGGCCGTGTACCAGCGGGTGCTGGACGTCAACCTGAAGGGCGTCTCCCTCTGCTGCAAGTACGGCATACCCCGCCTCACCGAGGCCGGCGGCGGCTCCGTGATCAACGTCGCCTCCTTCGTCGCCCTCATGGGCTGCACCGTCCCCCAGGACGCCTACACCGCCAGCAAAGGCGCCGTCATCTCCCTCACCCGCTCCCTCGCCGTCCAGTACGGCCCCAAGGGTGTCCGCGTCAACGCCATCTGCCCCGGCCCGATCCTCACACCCTTGCTGGAGTCCCTGTTTCCCACCGAGGAGGAGCGCCTGAAGCGCCTCAACCGCATCCCTCTGGGCCGCTTTGGCCGCGCCGAGGATGTGGTCTACGCCGCCCTCTATCTCGCCTCCGACGAATCGTCCTGGACGACCGGTACAACGTTCGTCGTAGACGGTGGCATCAGCGTAAACTACTTCTAGTAGTGATGCGTTCTCAATTGTTGGGAACGCATCGTGAAACATAGACCGCTACTAGCTTTCGGGATCGCCGTTGTGGCGCCTGTTATCCTCGCTGCCTGCGCCGGCGGTGGGCCCGGCGTCACGCCATCGCCGACGCCAACAGTGGTGTCCACCGTCACACCTATGGCAACCCCCACTCCAGCGCCGACTGCGGAGCCCACCGCGACGCCCGCGCCGACGACGGCACCCACACCTACCGGGGTGACAGTTCCGGGCGTTACCGACGATGAGATTATCCTGGGAACTCATACCTCGCTCACCGGCCCCATAGCCGTCTACTCGCAGATTCCTAACACGACCAAGGCCTATTTTGACTTCATCAACGAAACCAAGGGCGGAGTCAACGGCCGGAAAATCAAGTACCTGCTGGAAGATGACGCCTATTCTCCACCCAAGACGGTGGACCTGGTCCGCAAGCTGGTGGAGCAGGACCAGATCTTCGCGCTAGTCAACGGGCTGGGCACCCCTACCCACCTGCAAGTGGTGGACTATCTTCAGGAACAGGGCGTGCCTGACTTATTCGTGGCCTCCGGCGCCATCGAGTGGGTAAAGGACCCGGCCGCCAGGCCTATGGTCTTTGGCTCCCTGACTAATTACGTCGGTGAAGGCTTGATCCTGGGCCAGTACATCGCCGAGAGTTTTGCCGGGCAAAAGCTGGGCCTGATGCGCCAGAACGACGACTTCGGCCTGGACGGCATCACCGGCATAAGGAGAGGAGTGGGCGACGCCCTGGAGATCGTGGGAGAGGAAACCCATGAGGTCCTGGACGCGGACCTCAACGCCCAGGTCGACCGGCTCAAGGCGGCGGGAGCCGACGTGATCGCTATCTGGGCTACACCCCGCCAGTTCTCCACCGCTATAAAACACGCCCGGCTGGACCTGGACTGGGATGTCCCCTTTGTCCTTACTGTAGTCAGCGCCAACGAGTTCAGCGTGGCCCTGGCGGGGCCCGAGGTCTTAGAGGGCACGGTGTCGCTTGCCTACCTCCGCCAAGGCTGGGAGGTAGATGACCCAGGCGTGGCCAAGCACCTGGAGATTATCCGCCAATACTCGGACATAGAAAACGCCAACAACTTAACTCTCTACGGCCAGTGGATCGGAGAGCTGATGGAGGAGGTCCTGAAACTGGCCGGTGAGGACCTCACCCGAGAGAGTCTGATTAAAGCGGCAGAGTCCGTGACCGATTTCCAGTGCTCGGTGTGCCTCTTCACTGCCACAATGAGCTCGACGGACCATGACCCGGTCCAAGCAGCATTTCTGGCGCGGGCCGAAGGCGGTAGGTGGGTCCGCTTCGGCAAGCTTATCAGCTAC
>JADFRV010000208.1:0-407 GCA_022561095.1 Chloroflexota bacterium
TCGATGTGCACCCAGGAGCTGTCCTCCGCGAAGAAGTGAAGGAACTTCGCGGCGCTGATCGCCCCCCCGTAGCGGTTGCCGATGTTCTTGATGTCGGCGACGTTGCTCTTCAGCGACTCGCGGTACTCGTCGATGAGGGGAAAGCGCCACATCCGCTCGCCGCAGGCCTCGCCGGCCGCCACCAGCGCCTCCGCTAGGGCGTCGTCCGTGGCCATAAAGCCGGTGGCGCCCGGGCCAAGCGCGATCTGCATCGCCCCCGTCAGCGTAGCCACGTCAATGATCGGCGAGAGCTTCTCCTGGCGGGCGTAGCAGATGGCGTCGGCGAGGACGAGGCGGCCCTCGGCGTCCGTGTTTATCACCTCTATCGTCTTACCGTTCATCGCCCGATGGACGTCGCCGGCCTTCGT
>JADFRV010000208.1:417-3608 GCA_022561095.1 Chloroflexota bacterium
GCGGGGATGATAGCGGTCACGTTGACCGGCGCATTTAGCTTGCCCAGCACCCACAGCGCGGAGATGACGGCCGCACCGCCTGACATATCGCCCTTCATCTCCTCCATCCCCCCGGCCGGTTTGATTGAGATGCCGCCGGAATCGAAGGTGATCCCCTTCCCCAGCAGGCCGATCGTGTCCCGTGCGTCGCCGCCGCGGTAGCGTAGGACGATTAGCTTAGGGGGCTGGACGGAGCCGGCGGCCACGCCAAGCAGGGCGCCCATACCCAGCTTCTCCATCTCGGCCCGCTCCAGCACCTGGCACTCCACGCCGGCGTCCTTGGCCAGCGATTGCGCTCGCTCGGCCATAAGGGTGGGCGTGAGATGGTTGGCGGGCTCGTTGGCCATGTCGCGGGCGTGGTTGGTGCCCTGGCCCATGATGCGGCCGCGCTTCGTCCCGCGCCTGAGCGCCTGCAGCTTGGACTCCTCGAACTCCACTAGACTGACGGTATCGATCTGATGCCGGTCATCGTCCGGCTTCTTGAGCCGGTCGAAGCGGTACAGCCCCATCATCGCCCCCTCGGCGATCGCCTGGGCGCAGGCCTCAGGGTCTAGCCCCGCGATACCCGCTCCGTGCACGATAGTCGCCACCGTGGAAGCGCCCGTGTTGCGAAGGCGGCGCAGGGCGGTGCCGGTGACGTCGCGGACGGTATCCAGGTTGAAATCGTCCTGCTTGCCCAGGCCCACCACGAGCACGCGGGGCGTGGGCATCTTACCCAGCGTATGGATGAGGGTGAGCTCGCTTTTCTTCCCCTTGATCTCGCCCTCGGCGATGAGCTGGCTGATGGCGCCGTCCAGCGCCTTATCGACCGCGCCCGTGCCGCCGCCGGGGCTCGTCACCCCTTCGAACAGGTTGACTATCACAGCTTTGGCCGGGTGCTGGGCCAGGTCGGCCTTTTCGACCTTGATCTCCACAGACTGCTCCCTTCTCTTTAGCGCATCGTCATCATAGCCAGGGCCGTAGCCAGGGTCAAAACCGGTCTCGCCTTGAACACCCCTCGCTCCTGGCCCTAGAATGGATGCCTGGAACGGGGCTGTCCGGCGTGGTCGATTCGGGCGCCTCACCTTTGCCGGTGCCGCTGGAATCATCCCAGGGAGCGATAGTAAGTTGGTCATGTCGCAGAGCCTTCGTGATGCCGCGGTTGACTGTGGACGGGGGCCTTCCCGCCGCGTGAGCCGTGTCTGAGGCTCACTCCACCAGGCGCAACAGGCCCCTGTGGGGCCGGTTTCTGGGCATGTTCAGCCGCCGCGACCTGGTGGAAGCCCTGGTCGTGGCTGTGGCCTTCCTCCTCTACTTCGCGGTTCGCGGCGCCGTTATCGACCGCCCGGAGACCGCTTACCGCCACGCCCTGGACGTGATCGATGCCGAGCGCTACCTGGGGATCTTCTGGGAAGACAATATGAACGCCTGGATCAAGGGCCGGCAGTTCTTGGCCCAGACGGCCAACATCGTGTACTTCTGGCTCCACTTCCCCCTGATCATCGTGTTCGGCATCTACCTGTACTACGGGCAGCGCAACAAGTACACGCTGATGCGGGACGCCTTCCTCACCTCCGGCGCCATCGCCCTGATCATCTACTGGCTCTACCCCGTGGCGCCGCCCTGGGCGCTTAATGACCTGGCGGCCAGGTTCGATCCGAACGCCCCGTCCTACGTGACAGGCTTCTTCGACACGATGGAGGCCTACCTGGGGTACGGCTATCAGGCCCAGTCCACCCGCGCCTTCGTGAATCCCTACGCGGCGATGCCCAGCCTGCACTTCGGCTGGGACCTCCTGCTGGGCATTGGCATAGTGTGGGCCTCCTGGCGCCAGCCCTGGATGTGGCTGGCGCTGCCTATCGGCATCTTCCTGCCCCTCAGCCAGATACCGGCGATCACCGCCACCGCCAACCACTTCTTCTTGGACGCCGTCGCCGGAACCGTGGTCGCCCTCATGGGCTTCCCCCTCGCTCTGGCGCTGCGTCGGCGGGTGTACCCGCGGCTCATCGGGGTGCTCGAGCGTTCGCCCTGGCCCGCTCTACGGGGGTGGCTCCCGGCCGATACCGGCGACTCCGGCGAAGTGGGGCCCCAGGCGGAGATCAGCGACTGAGAAGTCGGGCGCCGGTTCAGTTGGCTAGTTCTGGTGTTCGTACGTGGGCAGAGGTGTCAGGCAGGCGTACACCTCCACGGTTAGCTCACTGACGTGGGGCAGCCAGCGCTCCCAGTCCTGACGGGCCACCCTCGCCTGGGGGCTGGTCATCGCGTCCTGGACTGACTCCTCGTCGGCGAACTCATAGAGCGCGGTCCAGTTGGCGTTTCCGCGGCTCCAGTCGCTCCGATAGGCGCGCACGATTCCCGGTATGTCCAGCACGTGTGGCAGGTGAGTACTTCTGTACCATTGCTCGAACTCCCCCATCACCTCTGGATCGAGGTTGGCGCGGACGACCAGATAGGGTTTGGACCCGAACATCAGAACCCCTCAGGGTTGAACTTGCGATCGAACGAATCGATGAAGGCCTGCACCCGCTGCTCGTCAAACTCGTCGAAGGCGTCCAGGGTGCGCCAGGCCGTGAGAGCGATGGGGTGCTCCATGCCGGAGTAGGGCGCCATCAGAACCAGCTTCCCGTTGTCCCGGTTGCTCTCCGTGACAGCTGCAAGCTGGTCGCGCAGATTCTGGCACCCCGCATCGTCCAGCGGTGCCTCTCCCGCCGAGCAGTCGTACAGGACGATCACACCACCGTGCTCCATGTTGTGAGGAAGGACCTCCTTCGCAACGGGGAGATCATGGACACCCCATTCAGCGGGCGCCGGCGCGTGCGGACCCGTGGTCGGCGGATCGCTGTTGTAGGAGTCGTACGTCTCACCTGGCGCCAAGTGATCGCGGCCCTGATCTTCGAACGTCTGGACCGGGAAACGACGGCCGCCACCGCCAGCACGCCCAGCGACCCGAAGATCAGCACCGGGTGGCGAAGCCCGAGCCTAAACACGGTTCGCTATCGCTAACTGCTGAAGCACGTCCTCCAACGCCGGTTCGATCTCTTTGGACGTGTCCACCTTTATGTGCGGACGTTCTATCGTCTCTTCCTCCCTACTCATCCTATTATATACGGCTACCGTCGCCTCCGAGGCGTCTTGCCGGTCGCCGCCGTGGGTGCGCGCCTCCAGCCGCTCTC
>JADFRV010000209.1 GCA_022561095.1 Chloroflexota bacterium
AGATATGCGATGCGTCCCACGCTACTCACGAAGCCCTTCTCGCGACTGCCGGTTGATGACGGCCGCCAGATAGCCGGCCCCGAACCCGTTATCGATGTTGACCACGCCAACGCCGGCGGCGCAGCTGTTGAGCATCGCCAGGAGAGGGGCCAGGCCGCCAAAGCTGGCGCCGTAGCCTACCGAGGTGGGCACCGCTATCACCGGCGCCGCCACCAGCCCGGCCACAACGCTGGGCAGCGCCCCCTCCATCCCCGCCACCACCACCAGCGCCCGCGCCGATTGAATCGCCTCCAGCTTGTCCAGCAGGCGGTGGAGCCCGGCTATGCCCACATCGTAATAGCGTTCCGCCTGGCTGCCCATGAGCTCCGCTGTCACCGCCGCCTCCTCCGCCACCGGCAGGTCAGACGTGCCGGCGCAGAGGACAACCACACCCGGCCAGCGCCGCTCCCGGCTGCGGTCCAGAGTAATAGCGCGGGCATCCGCGTGGTAGCGTGCGTCCGGCAGACGCTGTTTGACCGCGCCATAGGTCTCTACATCCACCCGAGTGATCAGTAGCCGGTCCGAAGCAGCAGCCAGACGCTCCGCGATGGCGACCACCTGCTCCTCACTCTTCCCCTCGCCCAGGATAACCTCCGGGAAGCCGCGGCGAAGAGCTCGATGATGGTCCAGCTCCGCGAAACCGATGTCTTCGTAGGGCAGGCGGCGCAGATGCTCCAGCATCTCGTCCAGGGATAGAGAGCGCTGCTGGAAGGACTGTAGCAGCTCCCGCAACTTTGACTCGTCCGTAGCGACCCTCCTTCGTAGAGCAGGGCGTATTGTAGCACCGGCCTCTCGCTTGCGTAAACGGAGGGGCGGCCCCGATAATGGCCGCAACATGCGTTCCTGGCCCGCTCCTTCCGTGCTCTGGTTTGTCTTCCTGGCCGGGTTCGCCGTCCTCAGCGGGTTCGCCGCCGCCTATGATCGCTTCCCAGCCGACCTATGGCTGGCCCAGCGTTTGCAGGAGATAGACGCTACCGGCTTCGAGCGGGCGCTGGACTGGACGGAGGAGCTGTCCGATATCCCATGGGTCATCGTCGTATGGCTCGGCGGCGTCGCCACCTTGTTCGCGGCGGCCCGCCGCTGGGAGGCGCTGCTCCTCCTTGCCAGCGTGCTCGCCAGGCCGCTCAACGCCGGCGTCAAGGAGCTGATCGACCGGCCGCGGCCCCCGGCGGACCTGGTTGCGGTCAGTGATCACCCGTCCAGCCCCGCCTTCCCCAGCGGCCACGCCGATGGCGTCATCGTCCTCTACGGCCTCCTGTTCTACTTCATCACGTCGTTCGTTACTCAGCCGGGGCTGCGGCTGCTGGGGCAAGCCGCCTGCCTGTGGGTGATCCTGTTCACCGGCATGGAGCGGGTCTACGTGGGCGCCCACTGGCCCAGCGACGTCCTCGGCGGCTACTATCTGGGAGGCCTGATACTGGCCGCCATCATAGCCGGCCACCGGCTAATTGTGATGGGCCTGCCTGCCCGCCAGTCGGCAGGCCCAGTGAGGGAGTAACCATTAGCGTGAGCCTACGTTATTAGTAGCGCGCCGCCATGAACTGGCTCGATATCGTAATCGTCCTCGTCATCGTCTTCTTCGCGAGCTCCGCCTTCCGGGCAGGCCTCATCCTCGAGGTAGTGACGCTCGCCAGCGTCGCCGTGGGCATTATCGTCGCCGGCCTGTTCTACGATGACCTGGCCCGCGATGTCCTCACCTTCATCGACAACGAAAAGACAGCGCTTATTGTCAGCTTCCTGGTCCTTCTGGGCGCCGTCTACCTCGCCGGTCAGCTAGTCGCCGTCATGCTCAAGCAGGCAGCCTCTCTTCTGTTCCTGGGCTGGGCTGACCACGCGGGCGGCGCCCTGTTCGGTCTCATCAAGGGGCTGATCGTGGTCGAGGTGCTCCTGATCCTGCTCGTGACCTACCCTCAGTTGGGTCTGAGCGGCGACATCGACGGTTCGGCCCTGGCCTCCGTGTTCCTGGACGTTGCCCCCCTGCTTCTGCTCGTTCTCCCCGACGAGTTCGAGCGGGCCGTCGACGCCTTCGTCGCTTAGCCAAAAACGGTAGCATTGCGCGGTTTCGCAGCTATCTGCTACCATTGGGCTCGGTGACCTCAATATGGCGATTACCACCATCCCTGTACTGGTCCTCAACCAGAACTACGAACCGCTGAACGTCTGCACCGCCCGGCGGGCGTTCGTGCTCGTCGATAGGGGCAAAGCGGAGATCCTGGAGAACGGCCGAGGTTACCTCCATAGCCCCACCACCCTCTACATCATCCCCTCCATCATTCGCCTCATCTACCTCATCCGCCGGCCAAGACCTCAGGGCCGCCTCACCCGCCGTGACGTCTTCCTCCGCGACCGTTTCACCTGCCAGTATTGCGGCAAGCACACCAAGGAGCTGACGTTAGACCACGTGCTGCCCCGACACCGGGGCGGCGGCCATAACTGGCAGAACGTTGTAGCCGCCTGCAAGGCCTGCAACCATCGCAAGGCCGGCCGCACTCCCCAGGAGGCGCACATACACCTCATCCGCGACCCCTTCCGGCCGCCGTTCAGTTTCTTCCGAACCTTCTACCCCTACCTGGACGACCAGGTTGAGTGGCGCAAGTTCGTCCCCGGCTGGGAGGCAGACGAAGGGTTCGCCTAAGCCGTGACGCCCAGCCTAGCGAGAGTGAGGTTTGGCACACGAGTAAATTTAGAAACCGGGTTGTGCTATTCATAGCAGCAGCCGCCGCCATCACCGTTGTCGTCCTGACTGTTCTTCGCTCAGGGTCAGTAGATGAGGCTACAGCCACTTCCATCCAGCATAGAATGTGCAACGTCGTTGTCCAGGCCTCGACTGACAGCGGTATCCGTGTCTTTAACGATCTAATTGATCCTAGGAGTGGAGGCTTAGCTGAGCGGCCACATATGCAGGTTTCTCTAGTGAGCGTCGAAGCTCCACAAGCGAAGATAGATACGTCGGGGCGTGTGGTCAACCGAATAGACCCTCTTGGTGTCCTAGATACCGTGCTCTCGACGGTTACCCTATCCCCGCTTGAGCCAACTACATGGCCCTACAGCGAGGATTCGCAACTACCAGCTAATAGATTCGACAGAAGCAGGCCAGGCTACCGTTACCCCGACCCAAGCTCAGGCCTGGTCGTCGCTACGACTCATTTCGACAGCCTCGATGGCAGCCTGCTACCGACAAGCGTCACTTTGGCCGGTTGCCGGTCTATCAAGGAGGTTACGACCGACGGGGTGCTACGTGATGCCGTTCATCCCCTGGACAGGGCTGCCTTCGACACCTTCTTCGCCGAGGTGGACTGGTGAGAGCGCTACTCCTGCCAGTATGGAGGTGTGCTCGTCCTCTTGGGCCTGCCATCCTAAAGGCGATCAGTAGGTCGAACTTCTTGCACCGACGTCGGGAGCCGGGCGCTAGCGGGTTTGTCATCTCCTAGCACGCCCCGTTTCCTGCTACAATCCGCTTGCCATGACCGAACAGCAGGATGAGCCGGAGATCCTGCCGCCGGAGGTCCGCACA
>JADFRV010000210.1 GCA_022561095.1 Chloroflexota bacterium
TCCAAATTGGGCGAAATCGAGGGAATGGACTGACTTAAAAGTCATGAAGAAAGGAGCAGCCGATGGAGAAGGTGAACCTCGCCCATAAGTTTAGCCTCTTCGAAGACCACTGGAGCCCGAAAATTGCTGGCGAAATCAACGATTCATACCTCAAGTTAGTGAAATTCAAGGGGGAGTTTGTCTGGCATCATCACGAGGCGGAGGACGAACTGTTTCTCGTCGTGAAGGGAAGGTTCCTGGTCAAGCTGCGGGATCGCGATATTTGGCTGGAAGAGGGCGAGTTTGTCATTGTTCCCAGGGGCGTCGAACATAAGCCCATCGCTGAAGAAGAAGCCTTGGTGCTGTTGCTTGAGCCAAAGTCTACATTGAACACGGGCAACGTGCGGGATGAGAAAACGGTCGCCGATGTGGAGCGAATCTGAACTTAGGCTGGGGGACGGGGCTCGGCCACATCAGGTCGGCCCTCTAGGGGCTGGGTGGTAGCAGCGCCCTCCACAGCCTCAGCCGGCTGCATCCCCTCCTGCGCCATCACCTCGTGTAACGCTCGCAGCGCCACCTCCACCTGCGAGTCGTCCGGCTGGCGGGTGGTGAGCTTTTGGAGCGCCAGGTTCGGCCACATCAGCACGCGGGCCACGGGGTTGCCGTAGAAACGTCCGCCGAGGCGGATCAGCTCGTAGGCGATGGCGGCGATGACGGGGATCAGCACCACCCGTGACGCCACGCGCATCCACAGCTCCTGCGAGCCAAGGGCCGCAAACAGCACTACCGATACCACCACTATTGTGAGAAGAAAACTCGTACCGCAGCGCACGTGCGCTGTGGGATGGCGCTGGACAGCAGCTGGTTCCAGAGGGTCGCCCGCTTCCAGGGCGTGGATGGACTTGTGCTCCGCGCCGTGGTAGGCGTAAACGCGGCGGATGTCGGGCACCAGGCCGATGAGACCGATGTAGGCCACCAGAATTGCCAGCCGGATCAGTCCTTCTATCACGACCACGACTACGGAGCTATCGATCCTGCCCTCTAGCCAGCTCGTAAGGAGCACCGGCCCGGCGAAGAAGATCGCCGCCACCACAACTAGAGCAGCCAGCCCCATGCCTAGGACCGCTATGGGGCTGATCTCGTTCTCCTCCTCGCCCAGGGCCACGTTGGAGGAGTAGATGAGCGATCGCATCCCCAGGGCCATCGTCTCCCACAGCACGATGACGCCTCGCACGAAGGGGATGCGCCTGAGAAGGCCGGTGTAAACGCCCCCCAGGGTCTCGCGGCGAACGGCGATCTCACCGTTGGGGCGGCGGCAGGCCACGACCACGCTGTGCGGGCCGCGGATCATCACACCTTCGATGACCGCCTGGCCACCGTAGTACAGCGTCTGCTTCGACATCTTGCTACTGGTTATGCGAAATCCGGGCCGAGAGCGGTTCCCGGCCCGAGTACTGATCGAATCTCCAACGGGCTACTTCAGCCCGTAGCGCCTCTTGAACCGCTCTACTCTGCCGGCCGTATCCACGAGGCGCTGCTCGCCTGTGAAGAATGGGTGACACTTACTGCACACTTCGATGTGCACCTGGGGCTTAGTGGCTCGTGTCTCCCAGGTGTTGCCGCAGGCGCAGGTGAACACCGCGTCCACGTACTCCGGGTGGATTTTCGCCTTCATGCCGTCGCCCCTTCGCTCACCTCTAGCACGCTAACCTTCTTCTGTCCGCCCTTACGGAAGGGCTGGAACTTCACGCGGCCGGGGACTGTGGCGAAGATTGTGAAGTCGCGGCCCATCCCCACGTTCACGCCGGGGTGGATGCGGGTGCCCCGCTGGCGCACGATGATGGTGCCCGGAAGCACCAGTTGACCATCGTAGCGCTTGACGCCGAGCCGCTTGGATTGGCTGTCGCGCCCGTTCTTAGCGCTACCGCCGCTCTTCTTATGTGCCATCGCTAGTCACTCTCCGTCTTCGTGCGTGTCCTTGTCGGCTTCTTGGTTTCGCCCTTGGCAGTGGGCCTGCGGGCACGTGTTCGCGGCGCGGGCTTCGCCTCCGCTCCCTGGGCTTCGACGGGTGTGGCCTCGGCCTCCGCTTTCGGCTTGCGGGCTCGCGTCCGGCGGGCCGGCTTCTCCTCCGCCTCCGCTTTGGACGGGCGGCGCCGTTTGGGCTTCTCCTCTGCCTCCGGCGGACTTTCCGCCGTCAGTATCTGGCGCACCACCAGCCGGGTGTAGCCCTGGCGGTGGCCCCGGCGACGGCGGTAGCGAGTCTTCGGCTTGTACTTGAAGACGATTATCTTCGGACCGCGGCCTTGCTCCACCACCTCCGCTATTATACGCGCCCCCTCCAGAACCGGCTGGCCGATTTTAACGGCGCCGTTGCCGGCAATGAGGAGGACGTCTGTCATCTCAACGGTGGAGCCGACCTCGGCCGGCAGACTGTCCACGTCGATGAGCTGCTCAGGTTCAACCCTGTACTGTTTGCCGCCGCTGCGGACTATGGCGTAGATTTTCACTTCCTCCTTAGGGCCCCTTGATGACGCCCGATGTTCGATTCTAACCACATGCCGATGTAGTGTCCATCTCCTGGCACAGCGAAGGGCGCACCAATAGCCCTGGGATGATAACGCGAGAATCCGAGGCTAGTGCTGATCCGGGTCGAGCTGCGAGGGCGCCTCCCAGGCCAGGCCCGGCTCAGCCTTGGGGGTCTTCTTCGCCGATGTCTCATCTGTGCTGCCGTCCGCGGCCTCGTCCGTCTTCGGCTTCTTCTCAGCCTTGAGCAGCTCCTCGGGCTCCTTGCCGGGCTCAGCGTCGAGGATGGCCTGGAGGGCCCCGCCCTCTATCGTCTCTTCCTCCCGCAGGACCTTTACGAGCTGCTCCAGCTTCCCACGGTTCTTCGTTAGCTGGTTGGTCGCGGATTGGTATGCTTGGTTGACGATGGTGCGAACCTCGTCGTCGATCTCCTCGGCCACCTTCTCGCTGTAGTTGCGCTGCTCGGAGATCTCGCGGCCCAGGAAGATCATCTCCTCCTTGCGGCCGAAGGTGCGCGGGCCCAGATTTTCGCTCATGCCCCACTGGGTGACCATCTGGCGTGCCAGGCTGGTGGCTTTCTGCAGGTCGTCCGAGGGACCCGTGGTCGCCTCGTCGAATGTCAACTCCTCGGACGCCATACCGCCGAGGATAGCCGCCAGCATGTCCTTGAACTGGCTCTTGGTGTACAGGTGGCGGTCTTCCTCCGGCAAGAAGCGGGTGAATCCGCCGGCCATGCCGCGGGAGACGATGCTTATCTTGTAGGGCGGGTCCGCGTTCGGAAGCAGATACCCTACCAGGGCGTGTCCGGCCTCGTGGTAGGCGATGATCTCCCGTTCGCGCTCGCTGATAACGCGACTCTTCCGCTCCGGTCCGGCGATGACGCGGTCTACCGCCTCGTCGAACTCCGCCATCGTCACTTTCTTCTTGCCGCGCCGCGCAGCCAGGATGCAGCCCTCGTTCACCAGGTTGGCGAGGTCGGCGCCGGAGAAGCCGGGAGTCTGCTTGGCGATGATCTCCAGGCTGATGCCGCTGTCCAGGGGCTTGC
>JADFRV010000211.1 GCA_022561095.1 Chloroflexota bacterium
AAGCGTCCCAGGTAGCCGGAGATAATCCCCAGGGTGGCGCCGATAGTGAAACCTAAGACGACGGAGACGAGTCCGATAAAGAGTGAGATGCGCGCCCCGAAGATGGTGCGGCTGAGGACGTCGCGGCCCAGCCGGTCGGTGCCTAAGAGGTGGCTCGAGGAGGGCCCGGCCAGGAGGGCCTCTCTATCGATCGCCTGAGGGTCGTAGGGGACGATGAGGTCGGCGAAGATGGCGGCGAAGAAGAGGAGGGCGATGGTGAGGAGGCCGAACAGGCCCAGGGGGTGCTGCCGGGCCAGGTTGAAGAGCCTTCGCCCCAGGGGGGGGCGCTGTATCTTTACCTGTTCTTCCAGTTCCAGGGGGACAGCGACTTGCCGAGCCACGCTAACCTCTAGCCGTAACGGATCCTGGGGTCAAGCCAGCCGTAGGCGATATCCACAACCAGGTTCGCCACCACGTAGGTGAGGGCGAAGATAAGAGTCAGACTCATTACGACGAATATGTCTCTGCGGATGACCGACGAGACCACCCAAAAGCCGACGCCGTTGAGGGCAAAGACCGTCTCTACGAGTACGGCACCGCCGATCAGGCCCCCGATTGAAAGGCCGAGGACGGTGACGACGGGAATGAGGGCGTTCTTGAGGGCGTGACGGACGACCACCGTCCTCTCCCGCAGCCCCTTGGACCAGGCGGTGCGGATATAGTCGTTCCGCAGGACCTCCAGCATGGAGGAGCGGGTCAAGCGCATGATGCCCGCGGCTATGGCGGTAGCCAGGACCAACGAGGGGAAGAAGAACTGCTGAAGGTTGACCCAGGGATCATCGAAGAAGGGGACGTAGCCGCTGCCGAACTGGGGTGGGCTCCAGCCGAACCAGACAAGGCCGAAGGTGATGACGAGTGTGCCCAGCCAGAAATTGGGTACAGAGAGCCCAAGAACGCTGCCGAGGCGCGCTATGAAGTCAAGGGGAGTGCCCGGTCGGATGGCGGAGAGGATGCCGGGAGGTACGCCCAGGACCACAGAAAGGATAACCGACATGATGAGGATCTCACCGGTGATTGGAAGCCGCCGCCCCAGCTCGGTAGTTACGGGGAGCCCGCTTTCGGTTATGGACTCGCCAAAATCGCCCTGGACGATGCCCCATACCCAGTCGCCGTATTGCTCGTACCAGGGCTGGTCAAGGCCCAGGTCGTGCCGGAGGGCCTCTACTACTTCCGGCGTGCAGCCAAAGCCGCAGCGCAGGATGGCGGCATCGCCGGGGATGATGCGGAACGCGGTGAAGGTGAGGAAGGAGACGCCCAGCATTATGGGGATCAGGAGTAGCAGGCGGCGGATGATGTAGTTGCGCATGGATCGTTCGCCCTACGGCTGCCCTCCCTTGATACTACCGGCGGTTACGCGGTGTCAACCCAGATATCAGCGCCGATGGGGCCGGCATCGGTTGGTAGCTCCGGACCAAGGGCGGCGAACTCAGTGGGTAGGTGGACGTGCTTCCAGCGGGCGGCGTAGCCGAAGCTGCCGGGAAGGGTCAACTGCGGCCCGTGCTCCGGCAGGATCAGGCGCTGGGCCTCAAGGATGATTGCCTGGCGTTTTTCTACGTCGAACTCCTCGGCCTGGCCGTCGATGAGCTTGTCCAGGGCGGGGTTGGTGTAGTTGGTCCAGTTGCCGGCGCCGGTGACGCCCAGGGAGTGGTAGAAGGAGAGGGGCCGGTCAGGCTCCTGGTAGGGGAGGTTGGGGAAGAAGGTCATGTCGAAGTTGCCGGGGAGGATCACGTTGGCGATGTAGGCTCCGAGCTCGACTTCGTCGAGTTGAACGTCGATGCCTACGCGGCTGAGCTGGTCCTTGATGAGCACGGCCATATCGCCGATGATGGCGGCCCCGGGCAGCTTGGGCAGCTTCATCTTGGTCTTGAAGCCGTCCGGGAAACCGGCCTCCGTCAGGAGCTGTTTGGCCCGCTCGGGGTCGTGGCGGTAGAAGGCGCGCAGCTCTTCCTGGGGGAGCGCCCACTTCACCTGCGGCCACTGGATGGGGCCGTTGTACTGCCCTTCGCCGGACCATATTACGTTGATAAAGTCGTCGCGGTCCAGGGCGAGGTCGATAGCCTCTCGGACACGGATGTCGTTGAAGGGCGGGCGCATCTTCATGTGGATGACGGGATAGAAGAGGGAGGGGAATTTGTCGACGATGAAGTCATCGCTCTCCATGAGCTGCTCAGCGTCCGCCTTGGAGAGGACGGCGCCGTTGACGTCATGCTGACCGGAGCGGAAGGCGGCCAGGAGGGACGAGCCCTCAGCGATGACGATTATTCTAATTTCGTCCAGCCAGGGGCGCGGGTTAAGGAAGAAGTTGGGGTGCCTCTTGAGCACGATCCGCTCCGAGCCGCGGAACTCGTCCATCATGAAGGGGCCGCTGCCGAAGGCGACCTGGCTAAGGCCCGCCGGGTATGCCTCTATGACCTTGGCCGGGATGATAGCCCAGGTGCCGTTGGCCATATCCTGGAGGGCCGGGATGAAGGGGCGGGTTAGGGTGATATTGAAGGTGTAGGGGTCGGGCGTGTCAAGTCGCCCACCCTTTTCCGGCAGGAAGCGCTGGGGGTAGCGCTTGTCCGGGGCGGTGAGGGCGGTGCCGCGGCGGAGGAAGCTCTCCTTGCAGTCCGTGGAGGTGAGCTCTTCGTCGGCGGCGGGGCCACCATAAGGCGCGGGCCAGACTTTGACGCCCCGGCGGAGGGTGAAGTTGAAGTGGGTGGCGTCCGGCAACTCCATCTCGGTGACGAAGTTGTTCAGGATAGGTTCCTCGACGCTGGCCCGCCAGGAGTAGAGGTACGTGTACATCAGGTCGTAGATGCCGAAGCCGGTGAGGTCGATGTGGGGGTCGATGCCGCCGGCCTCGAAGAGGCGGCCCTGGGTGATGCTGCCGCCAGGTTGGGGGCTCCCGACTGGGACGGGGCTGCCGCTGCGGGGGGTGGTCTGCGTGCCGCCGCTGCCGCCGTCATCGCCGTTGCATCCGACGACCGCGGCGCCGGCCACGCCGACAACGGTCACGGCACCGGCGCCCAGGAGAGTTCGCCTGGAGATACGCCTGCGCCAGAACCGGTTCCAGTATTTGGACTCAGCCATGCGATGATGCCTCCCCGCTGAACCCTCGCGTCAACGTTAAATTAGTCCAATAAGCAATACGTTAGTTATAGCGGCGGCGGATTACTTTGTCAATATTCTCACAAACACCGCTCCACTCGGCTCAGATGATAGCACCGAGGAAACGGAGCGTATAGAGCCGGTGGGCGAGGCGACGGTGAGGGGACGCTCCAGAGTGTGGTATTTCCTGTCGTCCATCGTTTGACAGGGGCGGCGAAATGTGAAATTAATAGCAAGGAGCCGCCCACAGATATGGAGGTCAGATATGAGTGAGGTTCGATTTGACGGCCGTGTGGCGATCGTCACCGGCGCCGGCGGCGGCCTGGGCCGCGCCCACGCCCTGCTCCTCGCCTCGCGAGGCGCCAAGGTGGTGGTGAACGACCTGGGAGGCGCCCGCGACGGCACGGGCGGGGGCAGCGCCA
>JADFRV010000212.1 GCA_022561095.1 Chloroflexota bacterium
CCTTCCTCCCCATCGATGCCGTGAAGCAGGTCTATCCGTTGAACCTTATGCGTGAGAAGGGGATCGTCGGTGTGGCCGCCCAACTCGTGCGCTGTCAGCTGCCCTACCAGAAGCTTATCGATGCCCTGCTGGGCCGCACCATCGTCGTCAAGGACGTGGCGGTGGCCGCCCGCATCGTCCGTCGCGGACTGGGCACGGTGGTCACCCTGGACGGCATCGTCTTTCACCCTATCGGCGCCATCACCATCGGCTTTCCCCGCTTTACGCGCCCTTACATCCTCGGCCATGAGCGCGATCTGGAGTCGCTGCCCAAGGAGATCGAGCGAATTCGCCACTCTCTGGCCGCTACCGAGGACCAGGCTGACTCTCTCCGTGAGCGGCTGCGCGAGAGCGAGGCCGCCATGGCCGCGACCTCCGGCGAAGCCGAGGATGAACTCACCCGCCGTGTGCGCGTCCAGGAGGCGATAGCCGACCGCCAGCGCACGCTGGCCCAGCGCCGGGGCGAGATGCGTGGGCTAATCGCCTCCCAGAACGCCCTGCGTGATCAGGGTGATGACATTGAGCGCGAGTCGGAGCGGCTGGCCCAGGAGCGCGATCACTCTCTGGCTGAGGCGCAGGAGCTGGAGGAGTCCGCACGCTATCTGCGGAAGGCCAACACTATCGTCGAAGAGCGGCGCGCCCAGCTCCAGGGGGCCGTCGTGCAGGCGATGTCGCAGACGGCGTCGCTGGAGGGCCAGCTACAGTCGCTGGACGTGCAGCGGGAGAGCGGCAAGGCGGCGCTGGCGCGCCTGGACTCGCAGCTCTCCGCCAAGGCCGTGCAGCTCCGTGGCCTGGAGATGGAGCAGTCCACCCTGGCCGCCAGCGCCCGCTCCGATGAGGGTGAGCTGGCCCAGGCGCAGGAGCAGCTCCAGCCTCTGGCTGAGACGGCGGCGCCTGACCAGGGGGAGACCGTCCAGCTTGAGCTGCGGGAGCGGGAGCTGCACCAACAGCTTCTGGAGGCGCAGGGCCGCATGTTTCAGGCCGAACGGCGTGTCTTGGAGACGGAGGCGGTGGTCCGACGTTGGGAGACGGAGATCGACACCCTCCGGCAGCGGATCGAGGAGGACGGCCTCAGCATCACCAGCGAGGACGATATCGTCTCGCCGGAGATCGCCGTGCCGCGAGTGCCTCACTGGCTGGCGGCCGAGGGTCCAGACGAGGGCGCCGGCGGCATTCGCCCTGTCTCCGGCGGCGCCGACATCGACCCCGAGGCGCTGGGGCGCGACATCGAGCGGCTGCGTTCCCAGATGCGCCGGTTGGGCCCCGTAAACGTCGAGGCGACGGAGGACTACGCGGAGCTGCGAGAGCGGCACGACTTCCTGACTTCGCAGATGGAGGACCTGAGCGGCGCCGAGAAGGCGCTTCACCGCGCCATCGACGAGCTGCACGGCGTCATGCGCAAGCGGTTTCAGTCCACGTTCGAGACGGTGGCGGCCGGGTTCGAGGAGTACTTCCAGGCGTTCTTCGGCGGCGGTCACGCCCGCCTGACGTTGAGCGATCCGAAGGATGTGCAGAACACGGGCGTGGAGATTGAGGCGCAGCCGCCGGGCAAGCGGCTACAGAACCTAGCGCAGCTTTCCGGCGGGGAGAAGGCGCTGACGGCGGTGGCGCTGCTGTTCGCGCTGCTGCAGGCGAGCCCCTCGCCGTTCTGCGTGCTGGACGAGGTGGACGCGATGCTGGACGAGGCGAACGTGGGGCGGTTCGTGTCGGCGTTGCAGGAGCTGTCGAAGAAGACGCAGTTCATCGTGATCACGCACAACCGGGGGACGATAGAGGTGGCGGACAGCATCTACGGCGTGTCGATGGGGCCGGACAACGCCTCGCGGGTGATTTCGATGCGGCTGGCGGACGTGCGGGCGAACTAGCCTCTCCTCCGCGCCGCTTGCCCCTCTCCGCCGCTCGCCCTATCATCGGATGCGATGGTGAGGTTCTTCCGTCGCAAGAAGGGGGCCGAAGAGGCCCCCGAGGCCGCCGAAGCTGACGCTCCGGAGGCTGTCGAGGCGCCCGAGGCTGACGCTCCAGAGGCTGTTGAGGCGCCCGCCGCCGAGGAGGTGCCGAAGTCCGTCGAGCAGGCGGTGGAGCGGACGCGGCGGACGTGGTTCTCGCGCATCGGCGGGATGTTCCGTCGCGGCCTGGACGACGAGCTGTGGGCGGAGCTGGAGGAGACGCTCATCGCCGCCGACACGGGCGTGGAGACGACGGTGAAGCTGCTGGAGAACCTGAAGGAGCGGGTCAAAGAAGAGGGGATCCGCGATCCGGAGCAGGCCCAGGAGGCTCTGAGAGAGGAGCTGCTGTCTATCCTGGACGTGGACTCGCGCCTGGGAAGATTGTGGGGGCCGGCCTCCGCTGATCCTTCGGCTGAGCTCTCCGAGCGGAGCATCGGAGTCCGCAATGCGGACAGGACAGGCGCTACGACAGGGCTAAGGATAGGTGGAGCGGCTCAGGATGGGGGAGCGGAATTCCCGAAGCCCGCAGTGGTGTTGGTGGTGGGCGTGAACGGCACCGGCAAGACGACCAGCATCGGCAAGCTGGCCCACGCCTACCAGCAGGAGGGCCGGAAGGTGCTGCTGGCCGCCGCCGATACGTTCCGCGCGGCCGCGATCGACCAGCTCAAGCAGTGGGGTGAGCGGGCCGGGGTGGACGTGATCGCTCACAAGCAGGGGGGCGACCCCGCCGCTGTGGTGTTCGACTCCCTCTCGGCCGCCGAGAGCCGTGACGTCGACGTACTCATCATCGATACGGCCGGGCGGCTGCACACGAAGGTCAACCTGATGGAGGAGATGCGCAAGGTCAATCGCATCATCCAGCGCAAGGTGCCGGACGGCCCGCACGAGGTGCTGCTGGTGCTGGACGCGACCAGCGGGCAGAACGCGCTGCACCAGGCGAAGTACTTCACGGAGGCGCTGGGCGTGACGGGCATCCTTCTGGCCAAGCTGGACGGCACGGCCAAGGGCGGCGTCGTCTTCGCGATCTGCGACCAGCTGCGCATCCCCGTGCGCTTCGTCGGCACCGGCGAGAAGGCGGGCGACCTCGCCAATTTCGAGCCGAAGCAGTTCGTGGACGCGCTATTCGCATAGGGCGGCGCCTCACTACGGTGGCGGCTCGGGCGGGCAACCAGCCCTTCCCGGCATTCGTTCTTACTGAATGAGATGCCGGTAACCAGCACGAATGGGGCGCGATGAAGGAGGCGGTTGCGCCCCCTGCCGCCGCAGGCGGCCTGACGATTCGGGCCGACACCCTTCTCTGGCTGGGGCTCATCGCAGCGGCGGCCGCCTTGCGGCTCGCCCGGCTGGACGCGCTGCCTTTCACATTCGAGGAGTCCGCGCGCGCGCTCGAAGCGCTCCGTGTCTCCCAGGGCAGCGTGCCCGAAGGCTGGAACGGCGACCTCGCCGCCGTCGTCACCTCGTACCTGTTCCGCGCCTTCGAGGAGAGCGAGCTCGTCGCACGGGTTGGGCCTGCCGTC
>JADFRV010000047.1 GCA_022561095.1 Chloroflexota bacterium
CTCGCGGGCTCCTGTCTCCGGTACGGCTGCTGCAATAGACTATCACCGGCCGGTCGAGCTGGAGTCGGGACGTTGCCTCCGCGCCCAGCGTTTTGAGAGGAACGTTTATCGCCCCCGGAAGGTGCTCCTCCCCATATTCCTTCTCGGGAAGCACCTCCACTAGCTGTGCGCCGTCCTCAACCATTCTCTGGACGTCAGCTATATCGATAATGGTTGGCATGTTGCAGCCTCCTTCAGTCACGTGAAGACCATCGCTAACTCTTGCGCCGGGAAGGCATCCTCTGGGAGTCCAGAAAGGAACGCTGACCGCATCGTCGGTCTGGCATACTGGTTGCGCGGCTCCATGGCGGGGATATTGTACGCCTCTGGACTATCCCTGTCTCGGTGTCACAGGCCATCAGCTGGCGGCTGCGGTAGGGGTACCCTTTTTGGAGATGGGGCCGTATTTTGGGAGAAGCCTTTTTGGAACGTGCCGCGTCTGTCAGCTAAAGCCTAAGAGCTATACAGAGAACCGCCGTCGTGGAACCCGTCCTCTGGGGGCCTGTGGCAACTGAACACAATCATCAATTGCGTTGTCGGCAGCCTTGTTCCTGCCCTAATTTAGATACGAAACGTCCCGTAGACGGGATACTCTGCCGTGCCTTGACAGCCCATCTGACAGCCACGGCCCCTGGTTTGGCCCGTTGGCGCTTCCTTTTAGGGGCTTGTCTCTATGAGCGATAACACCCTTAACCGCACCAACCGGCCAGCCGCTTTTCTTTCGTGCCCAGGGCTGCAAAGGGCCGCTCAGTCGTCCTCCGTGTAGAAGTTGAATTGTACGTTCACCTGGTTACCGCTACCTGACTTCCTCTCCAAGAGCCGCAGCGCCTTGTCCATAGAGATACCGGCGGGGATGGGGATTTGCCCAGGCGACATATCGTCCAGGGCGTCGTACATCTTCGCACTGGCCTTATCCCCCAGCTCTATGATCCCTGACTCGAACACTTCTCGCCTCTCCATACTGAGAGCAGCGAACGTGTCGGGGTCTACCTGCTTAAACCAGCGGGTAATCAACTGCCTGGAGGGGTGGCGTTCCGGGTAGCGCTCCTCCATCCGTCTAGCCGCCTCAGAGAAGTTGCCCGACTCATAGACTAGGACGATGGCCTCAACCTTGATGTCGTTGGGGTAGGGGTCGTCTCCCCTGTTGACCAGGGCGCGGTCTGGTTCCTTGTCGCTCACGCCGCCATTATAGCAGGACGGTACGCGGTAGCGTGTAGCCCACATTTCGTGATGGCCGCCCAAGCGCCAGTCGCCCCTACCGCAGCCAGCGCCTGCTAATGACCCGATCCATCCAGTGACACCGAGACAGGGATAGTCCAGAGGCGTACAATATCCCCACCATGGAGCCGCGCATTCAGTACACGAAGACGAGCGATGGTGTGAACATTGCGTTCACGACTGTGGGCGACGGCAGGCCGTTGATACAGTTACCAGTTCCATGTTTCAGTCATGCCGAGCTGGGCTGGCAAATGTTCAACGCGGTTCAGCAACCACTTGCCGCCCGGTTTCGTTTCATTTCCTATGATTCCCGGGGGTCCGGATTGTCGGATCGCAGTGCGATCGACTTCTCGGTTGAGGCGATGCTACGTGACCTCGATGCGGTGGTGGAGCGGAGCGGGTGCGATTCGTTCATACTCGCGTCGTGGACCACCGCAACGCCAATCGCGGTGACTTACGCAGCTATGCATCCAGAGCGGGTCTCCCACCTGATCATTAGCGACGGTTGCGCCGCATTCTCGGACTTTTCGGAGTCACCTGCGTATAAGGCGGGGGTGACGCTGCTAGAAGGCGACTGGGTACTCTTCACGGAGACGTTCGGGCAGGTCCTGTGGGCCTTCGCGAATCCCGAATTTGGGCGGCTAATGGCCGAGTTCATGCGCTCGTGCTGCGAACCTGAGGCGATGCGAGCCGCTTGGGCATCCTGGGAAAGCTATGACGCCACTGAGTTCCTTCCACAAGTAGCGGCTCCCACGCTTGTCATTCATAACAAGAACAGTCGTTGGTTCCCGATGAATGTTGGCCAACGCCTGGCTGCCACCATTCCGAACGCTCGCCTGACGCTCATAGACGATATCACGTACGCTCCGGTGCCGGACCTTGTCCAGGAGTTCGTTGGCGAAGGGGATGAGAAAGCGGCGACCGGCGGCTCACTTCAAGCAGCCGACATCCACACCATCCTCTTCACCGATGTGGAGGGCTCCACCGCGCTCACTCAGCGTCTCGGCGATGCCAGGGCCCGTGACCTACTACGGGAGCACGAGCGCATGGTGCGGGAGGCGCTGAAGTCTCACGGCGGCTCGGAGGTGAAAACCATGGGTGACGGCTTCATGGCCTCCTTCTCCTCTGCCACAAAGGCGCTGGAGTGTGCCATCACCATGCAGCGGGCGTTCGCCGAGCACAACGAGTCGGCGGAGGAGCCCATCAAGGTGCGGGTCGGCCTGAACGCGGGTGAGCCGATAGCCGAGGACGATGACCTGTTCGGGACGGCGGTGAACCTTGCAGCACGGATATGCGCCCAGGCTGAGGCGGGTCAGATTCTCGCCCCAATCGTCGTGAGGGAGCTCGCAGCGGGGAAGCAGTTCATGTTCGCTGACCTGGGCGAGACCGAGTTGCGCGGCTTCGAGGACCCCATCCGCCTATACGAGCTGAGGTGGCGGGAAGCGGGCTAGGCCCCCGTTGACACCCACCCCGCCCAGGCGCACAATCCTTGCGCGGCAAAGCAACATAGCAAGGGGATTCATCATGGCAACGGTCGCTGTGGCCCATCAACCTGAGTTGACTCCGGAGAACGCACTAGAGGTGTTCAGCCGCCACTTAGATGACAGGTACGATGTCCACGCTGCAAGCGGGTTCTTCGAAAAATGGTTCAGTGGAAGGCCGCATTTTGTTGTCAGGAAAACTCGGTGGGCGACAGAGGCGGTCTGGCTGAAACAGGAGGGGTACGCTACCTCCTTCGAATTCTCGGGAATGCAGCCGCCGGAATTCCTAGTGTTGGCGGTGCCGATCACCGTGTTCGCAATCCTGTTCGTAATCCTGTTCGCAATCCTGTCCGTAATCCTGTCCGTAGTCGGTCTCGGATTCCCGTTCTCATTCAGGAGTGCGAACCCGATTGCACGGATATTGCTAAGGTCTGGCAGGAAGGCAATCGAAGCGGATATAGCCTTGGTGATAGAGAGCGCGAGCGAATTTAACCCACCAGGTGAAGAGCATTCCCGGAGAGGATTGGAGCTCCGTGCCAAAGGCAAGTGGCAGGACGCCATACGAGAATTCGATGCAGCCATCGAACTGAACCCCAGCCATGCCCTCGCCCACGCCGAACGAGGGTTCGCCTATGGGGAATTGGGGGAGGCTAACCGAGCCATCACCGACATGGAAAGGGCCATTGCGCTCACCCGTGACCCTGACGCCATCGCCGACCTTGAGGCCGAAATCAAGGAGCTACGCGAGCCCCGCTGACAGCCGCCCAGCCCAGGTGCACAATCGCGGCGGGGTCGTTCTACAATGGCAGGTCCTCGACTCTTAGGCTACCGGGCGCTTTTCCCTCACTAGCCGCCTGGCTGGCCGCCAGCTGCAGCGCCCGGTTCGAAGGACACATATGCATCAAGTCCAACGGTCACTCTCGGCAGCCCGTCCCGGAAGAGCCAAGTGACAACGGGTGAGCAGCAGCGGTTCCCGGACCCCTACACTAAGGCGCATTAGTGTCAGCCCGACGCGTCCAAGGGCCAAGTGCGAACCCAGTAGCTAAGATTGACCGAAACCGGGGACTCAGGCAACCCGATGGGGAAAGGAGTTGATCGCATTAAAGTTCTCATTTGCCACTTCCGCTCCGCCCCGACGGGTGGTGAACGCAGCTACCGATTCAAACCAGATGTGACTGATTCGGCGGGCACCGACGGCGTATCCCTCGAAATCATGAAGCGCCAGGCCCTGCTTGAAGCGATGGGACATGAAGTCGCCATCTGCTCCGCCTACGAGTGGGCAGACCTCCCGATACCAGCCCTGGAGTTCGACCGCGAGGATGTGACAACAATGATGGGGAACCTTTTCGGTTCCGGGATCACCGACTTTGGCGGTGAGGCGGAGCTTGAGGGAGCTTTTAGACGAGCGGTCGCGGAGCTGAAACAAGAGCTGGTCGCAGGGATCAAAGCTCTGGCACCCGACATGCTTTTTGTGCACAACATGCTTTCGCTGCCCGTTCATCCCGTGGCCACGGTGACTCTCACCGAACTCCTCGCAGACCTCCGGCTGCCCTGTGTGGCGATCCACCACGATGTCCTCAGCGAAGGGGCTTATGAGTTCACCCCGACATGTGACTTTGCCAGCGCCCTGCTCGAACGATACTTTCCGCCGAAAATGCCAAATCTCTCGCACTGGACGATCAACTCGCGCAACCAACGGGCTCTTGCGGCAAGGGGCGTTCCGGCCGAAATCATCCACGACAGCATGGACTTTCATAATCGGCTCGATGCCCCAAGTCACGCCAAGATCCGTGAGCAGCTTCGGGCCAAGCATGGCATCGAGACTCGTGACGTCGTTCTTTTCGTCGGAGCCCGCCTCGTGCCCAATAAGCAGATAGAATTGGCAGCTCACTTGGCCGCAGCATTGGAAGGACTTCGCCGAGGCATGCTCGGCAAGGTGCTCTCCCACGGTGAAGTGTTCACTCGAGGGAGCCGGATCGTGCTTGTTCTCGCGGGCAGACCGGAACGCTCCTTCATCCAGTACCAAGAACGCCTCTTCGCGCTCTTCGATCAGCTAAATATCGACTGGATGTATGTGGGAGACGAGGTCCTCCCACTGAGCGTGGCGGAGGGGGATTTCCATGCCCTCTATCCCGATATGTACGCAATGGCAGACTTTATCCTCTACCCGTCAGCATGGGAGGGTTTCGGCAATCAACTGCTGGAGGCGGTTGCTGCTGGCCTCCCTGTGGTGGTGTTCGAGTACCCCGTCTTCAAGGAGGACATCCAGCCAAAGGGCGTGCGGGTCATCTCGCTGGGAGACACCGTTCTTGAGGAAAGAGACCCGGCAGGACTAGCCCGCCTGCCCTCGGAAGTGATGAGTCGGGCTGCGAAGGAGATGATCGCAATTCTGACTCATCCGACAGAGAGCAAAAAGATGACCGAGCACAACATCGCCGTCGGCAAGCGCTACTTCAGTTTCGACGTCCTCCGTTCGCATCTGTCGGAAGCGGTTCGTTGGGCCTCCGAGCGGACCGCTTGAAGCGGATCAGCTGCACTTCTCCGAAGCTGCCAAGCCTCGAACCCAAGGACCAACCCCTCCCCCGTTGACACCCGCCCCGCCCAGGCGCACAATCGCGGCGGAGTAGGTGACTAATAGAAGGGGGTAAGGATGAAAGACCACTACCCGTCCGAGAAGTTCTCCGCCGCCGTAGATACGCTCGCGACCAGCCCACGACTGCTGCAGGAACGAATCGCTGACGCGTTTAGCCACAGTCTCATGCTTCTGATCGGTAACGCCGCTGTCCCTGAGGACGTGAAAGAAAAGCTTGCGGAGTATGACGCTGCTTGGAGCTCAGTTGAAGATGTTGGCGCGCAGGGCACGATTAGTGTCTGGGCGAGTGGCCTCTCGGACGATGAGGCTATGGACATCGCCACCTGGATCGTGGAGAAGGCATTCGAACTAGATCGCCAGTACTGGACTGACGAGGGGGCGTAACCGTGAGAGGGTGGGCCGTCTGGGGCGCTACCCTGGCCGTGGTCCTGCTGCTTAACGGCATCGTGTGGACTCTGGTGCTCGCGTGGTAGGCCCCTGCCCCCGCTGACACCCGCCCGGCCAAGTCTCTCCCATGATGAAATGTCGCGGCACTGCGACAATTCGATTCGACAGCCCATTTGACAGCCACGTTGACAGCCACAGGCCGACGTTGGCGGACGCCCACGGACGAAAAACAGATACGGAGAGTGGTATCCCCTACCTAGTGAACACAACTAGATTATAGGTGGCTGACGCTACAACGGGTCGATGTTTGGGGTGGAGTTCATGATGCACGCTTTGGCGGAGCGAGTAGCGGCCTGCCGGGGCTGACGGGAAGCGGTCCTAGCACCGAGGCGAAGCGCCGAGTCAAGCGGCCGCGGTTAGCTTGGGGAGGGTGAAGCTGAAGCGGCAACCGTTGCGGGAAGAGTTTTCCACCCAGATGCGGCCGCCATGGGCTTCGACAATCCCCTTAGCGATGGATAGGCCAAGCCCGGCGCTGGCGCCATCGCGGAGGCGCGCGGGATCACCACGATAAAACGGTTCAAACAAGCGATTGATATCTCGCTGTTGGATGCCGCCGCAGTTGTCCGTGACCGAGACGGCGATAGCTGCCTCAACCTCTCTTGCCTCTAGGCTGACGGCGCCGTCGCTGGGCGTGTGGCGGATAGCGTTCTGCACCAGGTTCAGAATCACGCGCTGGATCTTGAGCGGGTCAGCAAGAATGGGTGTGAGGTCAGATTGGCATCGGCCGGAGAGGCGGATTTTCTTTAGGCGGGCCTGATGGTTCATACTCTCGACCGTGTCGGAGATGAGGTCAGCGAGACGGGTCGGCTCTAGATCGAGGCGAACGTTTCCGGTATCTATCAAAGAGAGCTCAAACAGATCGTCGATCAGTCCGCCTAGTCGTTGCGCTTCAGCCTGAATGCTGCTGAGATACCGTTTCACGGTGGGAGGGTCGCTGACCACGCCGTCACGCAAAGCCTCTGTGGCGGCCCTCAGCGAGGCCAGCGGTGTGCGCAGGTCGTGGGACACCGCGGCCACCAGGGAGCGCCGGGCCTGCTCCAGTTCGGCCTGGCGACGGTTGGCTGCCTGAAGGTGCTCGGCCATCTGATTGAACGTGACGGCCAGCCGTGCGAACTCATCCGAACCATGGACCGGCACGCGGATGGAGAGATCGCCGGCGGCCATAGCCGAAGTGCCACGGCTGAGATCGGATATCGAGTCGCCAAGGGACGCCGCTGTGACTAAAGCCAGGGGGAGTGCGACGGCTGAGGAGAAGATAAGCAAGGCGATGAGAAGGGACAGATCATGGCTCGAGATGAACATGAGCTCGGCGACGATGAGGATGCTAGCCAGCGCTAGGATCGAGCCCAGGACGGCGGCGCCACCGATACGAGCCTGAAGGCTGGCGAACCTCAGGTGGGGGGCGAGCGAGATCGCGAGGTGGCCGAATAGGGTTGCCGTGAAACCGAGCAGCGTCATCAAGGCAGCCAGCAAGGCCAGATCGCTCAACGGGGGGTGTAAAGCCAGTTGTGTTATCAGCAAAGCCAGGCTCGTCGCTGCGGCTACCAGCGCCAGATGTGCGGCTAGAAGGGTTAGATTGAGGGAGACTTTGCTCATGGTACGAACTTATAGCCGACGCCCCAGACCGTCTTGATGTAGCGCGGGTGGTCCGGGTCGGCCTCGATCTTAATACGCAGACGTCTGATGTGGACGGTAACAGTGCTGGCGTCTCCTGCGTATTGGTAGTCCCAGACCTGGTCCAGGAGTTGGGCGCGGGTAAATACATCACCTGGGTTAGAGGCCAGGAACCAGAGCAGGTCAAACTCTTTGGCCGTGAGCTCTACCTTACGGCGGTCCACGTGCACGTCTCTAGTCCTGGGGTTGATCAGCAGCTGATCTAAGTGAATAGAGTCGCCCGATGTCGGCGCCGCGGAGCGGCCGGCGCGGCGTAAGACAGCCTTGACCCGGGCTACAACCTCGCGGGGGCTGAAGGGCTTTGCGATGTAGTCGTCGGCGCCGGTCTCCAGGCCGACTATGCGGTCGGTCTCTTCTCCCTTGGCGGTCAATATGATGACCGGGACGGAGGAGTGAGAACGGATCTGGCGGAACGCTGTCAGGCCGTCGATCTTCGGGAGCATGAGGTCGAGGAGGATCAGGTCGGGGGCGCTTTCCTGGGCGGTGGCGACGGCTGCTTCGCCGTCTGCAGCCAGTAGCACCTGAAAGCCTTCACGGCGGAGGTAGCGCTCCATCACGTCCGTCACCATGGGCTCATCATCAACGAGAAGAATCTTGGCGTCCATGTACCTGATTATACGTCCGCCAGCCGCTCGCCAGACGCGCCAACCCTTAACAATCCCTTAAGCCCTTCACTATCCGGCCATCATTAAGAGCGCTGTAACCTGCTTAAGGACTCCGTAAGGATTCGCGGTCTAAGCTTGATCTCCAGAAGCAAGTCTTTTATTCGCACGAGGAGGTCAGTGTGCAGATTATCGCTTTACGGAAGTATGCTGTCGCCGTGGCCGCGGTGGGAGCCGTGGCGACGGTGTTGGCGATAGCTGGGTTGGCGGCGTCACCCGCCGCCGGCCAGCAGAACGTCACGTACAATGTCACAATCGAGAACCTGACCAGTGGTCAGCCGTTCACGCCCCCCGTGGTGGCCGCTCACACGAGCGGGATCGACGTGTTCGAGGTCGGTCAGGCTGCCTCCCCAGAGGTTCTAGCGATCGCCGAGAACGGCAACAACGACCCCCTCGTAGCCCTTCTCGGCGGCTCCGCTGCCGTCCTGGACTCGGCCAGCGGGACCGCTCCCGTCAAGCCCGGCGAGTCGGCCACGATAACGGTTGAAGCGCCCGCTGGGAGCCTCCTCTCGGTTGTGTTCATGCTGATATGCACGAACGACGGCTTCAGCGGCGTCGATTCCCTGACCTTGCTCGCCAGTGGTTCTGATACCGTCGACAGGGACGCCTACGACGCGGGCACGGAGAACAACACTGAGGACTTCGCCGACATCGTCCCGCCCTGCCAGGACCTGATCGGCGTGAGTTCCGGCGACGCCGGCACCGGCGAGAGCAACGCGGCGCTTGCCGAGGGCGGCGTCATCACGGCTCACGCCGGTATCCAGGGCGGCACCGACCTGACCGTCGCCGACCACGGCTGGACCGACCCAGTGGCCCGGATTACCGTGGTGGCGGAAGCGGCTGCCCTCCCCGACAGCGGCGGCGCTCCTCCCGCTGGCAGCTCCGGCGGCCTGTGGGCGCTCTACCTGAGCATCGCTGGCGCGGCGCTCCTCATCGTTGGCGGCGGCGCGTTCTTCGTCGCCAGCCGGCGCCCTGTACGATAAACTGACATAGTCCAAGGCGGGACGGCCACGGATTCCGTGGCCGTCCCGCTAGTCTACTCGCAGCGCTTCAGGCGGCGCTCTACTCAACTGGCCGCCGGAACGGGCAGCAAGTGTGCCATCGCATCGCCGACGAACGCCGCTAGGGCCTGTCGACGCTCTTCCGGCGCGGCCTTTGGCGAAACGTGGCGCCCCATCAGTGTATCCTGGAAAGCCATTAGGATAAGGTAGATGATCTGACGGGCCATCACTTGGGGCCCGTTACCGGGCAGCTCGCCCTTGTCGGTGTAGCGTTGGAGGACGGTGGTGAGGGCGCTCTCCCAGAGGTCCACCAAGCGGCGGTACTGCTCAAGGGCGGACTCATCGCCGCCCAACCCTTCCATAATGATCAAACGCAGGAAGTCGCGGTTCTCGTCCATGATGTTGATTGCCCCCCTGGTCATCCAGAGGAGAGTCTCCCTCAGCGGGAAATCGGCGGAAACGCGCTCCAACTGCTGGAGCCCGGCGACAAAGCCCCGCTCCTCGACGAGCGCCTCGAGCACCTCGCGTTTGGACTGGAAGTGGTAATAGATGGCGGCGTCGGTTATGCCCGCCTCGTGGGCGATGTCCCGGACTGTGGTGCGGGCGAAGCCCCGTCTGGAGAATAGATGCAGCGAGGCGTCAAGGATCTGCTTGCGCGTATGTGGACCGCGACGGGTCTGTCTGGCGCCGTCGGTCTTCTTGGAGGCGGTGGTATTGGCTTTCATGCAGGTTGTGACGCTTTAGTGGCGGTGCTTGCAACTTAGCATCGCCACTCCACTAGGGTCAATAGCAGGCCCCGCCAATGGCGTTCCAGGCGGCAGACGATCGCTTGACAATTCAGATAGGGCGTGCTACAAGGTAATTACCTTAGCAGTTGCTAATTTTGCGGGTTGCCGATCCGGAGGTCGTTGCATGGCCATTGATGCTGACACGCTGCAGAAGCTGCATAGTGAAGGGGATGTCCCTGAGCTTGATCTAAGCTGGCTCAATCTGGGCGAGGAGAGTCACTGGGGTATACGTGCCAAGCCCGGCAAGCGTGGCCTAACCCTGGATGAGATCGAGATCGGCCCTTACGGCGAGGTGCCGGAGCACACCGATAACCGCAGCCTGAAGCCACGCGGCGCCTTCGCCCGACCTGACGCGCCCCGCCTGCCTCCCACCTATACCAACAAAGCCGACACCTATTCGGCGAACACTCGTCTTCTCTACGAGGAGGGGGTGCAGCGTCAGTGGTCTTCGGCTACCGACATTCCCTGGGAGAGCATCGAGCCCCTTCCGGATGACATGGAGCGGGCGATGTGTCAGCTCTGCACCTTCCTGACCGAGGTGGAGTTCATCGCTGGCGACACGCCTGCCCAATGGCTGCCGAAGATCAACAGCGAGCACCATGAGGTGAAGCTGTTCCTTCTCTCCCAGATCATGGACGAGGCACGGCACCTGGATGTGTTCCGTAAGCGCGCCCTGGCCAATGGCGGCGGACTCCTCTCCTCACTCCCGCAGGATGGCCTGCGTGTGATCATTGAGGCCAAGGACTTCACGGAGATGTCTGCCATCATGCATGTGGCCGCCGAAGGCTTCGTCCAATCCCTATTCCGCATGGGTGAGTACATCGGCCAGAACGAGGCTGAGAAGCGCATCTTCCGGCTCTGCGGCCAGGACGAGTCTCGCCACCTAGGCTTCGGCGTGATGCACCTGAAGCACGTCATAGACACGGAGCCCTGGCGGCGGGAGGAGATCCACCACTACCTGGACAAGGTGGAGACCACGCTGGCGCCCGACCCCACCGATGACGCCGGATCCTTCGTCCTGTTCGAGGCGCTGGCGATCCTCATGGGCGGCGGTGTCAACAACTTCGACAAGGGCATCCAGATGTCCCTGGCAGTGCAGCGAAAACGCGTGAACGAGTACATGCACCGGCTCACGGTGGTAGGCCTGGGTGATCGCCGAGACCGGATGTACCCGATGCTGCGCCAGTTCCTGGACCCGCCGAAAAACTAGGCATAATCTGCAGTGACCCAACGGGCTCCCGGATACAACTTCGGGGGCTCGATTCTATCCGCCGCTACGGCTGGCGGCTCTCAGGACGGCGGACGTGGTTCGCCGCCGGCGTACGGGTCTACTGGGAATTGGCAAACATGGTCGCTAAGAGCGCGCAGCCGTCAGCTGTTTGCGACGGCCGTCTCGGCGCGCTGCCTGCGCTGCGATGTCACCCAGGATAGCGCCGAGGGTAAATCTCTTGAGGGCGGGGTGACGGAGAGGGGCATTGAGGTTGACGGTGTAGTGATGTCTACGCCCCTCTTTCCGGACACGGAGCATGTCCGCTCGACGCAGGTCGCCGATGATACCCCACACGGTGCGACGGGCCAGATATAGCGCCTCGGCGATCTCTTCGGTGGTGCAGTCAGGGGCCGCGGCGATCCAGTAAATCACCGCTCCGTGGCTGGAGACGTGGTACCACTCTTGCTTTCCCATCTGTTATGTAAAGACGCCTCCTAGCCTGAGATGCTGGCGGGGGTGCGGCGATGAGACTCAGAAAGCGCCACTTGTGATACGAGGGTTTGTGTGGGGTAGATTCAACGACCGGCGCTACGGCGTCTGATCGATGAGGTAGGCGCGGGCGGGCGCGCCCTCCGCGCCGACGACGTTCAGGGGAGCGCAGACCAGGAAGTAGCCCCCGGGCGCGACGCGGCGCAGGTCCACCCCTTCCAGGATGACCACGCCGCTGGCCAGCAGCGTCTCGTGCACCTCGTGGGGGTCGGCGTGGAACCGTTCGATGGACAGATAGTCGATGCCGACCAGCCTTATGCCGCGCTCTGCCAGCGCACGGGCGGCGTCCGGGGCCAGGGCGATGAAGTCCATGTGGAAGTTGGAGTCGTCCCAGAAGCGGCCGTTGCCCGTCTTGAACAGGACGCGCTCGCAGTCGGCAGGGATTGGCATCGATTCCAGGTCCGCGGCCGTGATGTGGCTGTCGCCGCTGAACTCGGCCACGTAGGCCGGGCCCACCAGGGCGTCCGGCGACAGGCTGTCCACGCCGGGGGCGCCGTCCAGGAAGTGTGAGGGCGCGTCCACGTGCGTTCCGGTGTGCGAGCCGAGAGAGAGGACGCTCACGGTGGCGGAGTCGCCCTTGGACAGCAGCTTGCGAAACTCTAGCTTCGGGCCGGGCTCGCCTGCGTACGTTGGCATATCGTGACGCAGGGGGACAGAGATGTCGTGGACTGCCATGGCGGCAACCATTATGGCACGGCCGCCGCGCTTCGTGCTATCCTGCCTCTCGGTAGTGGGAAGGTCTGGAAAGGCGGGTTTCGATGGCCGAGGCGAGGGTGCTCTCTGAAGCCGAGATACAGAAGGGGTTGGCGGAGCTAACGGGCTGGGAGCTGCGCGACGGCCGCCTGCGTAAGCAGTTCCAGTTTCGCACGTTCCTGCGGGCGATCGCCTTCGTCAACTCCGTGGCCTACCTGGCGGAGTCCGCGGGTCATCACCCGGACATCACGATCAACTACAACCGCGTTACGCTGCGTCTGATCACTCACAGCGAGAAGGGGCTGACTGACCGCGATTTCACGCTGGCGGGGGAGATCGAGGCGAAGCTGGTGACGAAGCTCGTCATCCCGCCAGAGCCGGCGACCTAGAGCTGGTTCAGCGACCAGTCGTACTTGTACAATCCGGGGCGCCGGCCGTCCTCTAGCAGGGCGCGTACAGGGGGGCGATGAGATCGGGCATGCCGTTCCGTTTATTAGGGTACGCCATGCGGCGATCCG
>JADFRV010000213.1 GCA_022561095.1 Chloroflexota bacterium
CGGCCCCAAGGGCGTCCGCGTCAACGCCATCTGCCCCGGCCCGATCCTCACACCCTTGCTGGAGTCCCTGTTTCCCAACGAGGAGGAGCGCCTGAAGCGCCTCAACCGCATCCCGTTGGGTCGCTTTGGCCGCGCCGAGGATGTGGTCTACGCTGCCCTCTATCTCGCATCCGACGAATCGTCTTGGACGACGGGTACGACGTTCGTCGTAGACGGCGGCATCAGCGTGAACTACTTCTAGGCGCCGCTCGTCCTGAGCCTGTCGATGGGGCCTGCGCAGTCTAGTCCGGGTGCAGCTCCCGCTGCCTCTCCCGCTGGAGCCCCACCTGCTCCGCTGAGCGGCCGTATATGTCCGGCACCGGCCAGCCCTGCAGCCCCGCGTACGTGTCTATCTGCGACCGGTGGTGTATCTCGTGCTCCAGCATCATCATCAGCAGGCGCCAGCCGCTCAGCACGCCGTCCGTGTCCAGCATCTGCACCTTGCGCGTGAGCCACTCCGGCGGCGTCCCCTCCAGGCGTCGATGAAACTCCGCCGCCGACGCCTCCAGCGCCGGCAGCCAGCTCGACTGGCTCTCCGTTATCGGCACCTCCCAGTCCGCGATCCAGCCCTCGCCCCGGTATGCTCGCGCGAAGTACATGCGCGTCCCGGCGATGTGGCGGACGATCTCACCTATGCTCCAAGCGTTCTCGCCCTCGCCGCTGGACGGCGCCCAGCGCTCCGCCTCCGGCGGCAGCGCGCCGATGTCGCGCAGCGCCCGCCGGTGCACCCCGTCGAAGTAGCGCAGGAACGCGTCGATGTCCGTAATCATCGTGGCATCTCCCATCCAGCCGAAGCGCCTCTATTGTACCTCTAAGTCCGCGAGCCTCTCCAGCGCCTTCACCAGCGCCTGCGTCCCCTCCTCCCCCAGACCGTCCGTCTCCAGCGCCGCGAACATCTGCTGCACCAGCCCCGTTCCCGGCAGCGGCGACGACACTTTCTCCGCCGCCTCAAGCGCCAGCCGCAGGTCTTTCCCCTGATGCGCCACCTTGAACCCCGGACGAAAGTCTCGCTCCACGATGCGCGGCGCCAGGTTCTCCATCTGCCAGGACGTCCCAGCTCCGGCGCTCACCGCCTCGATCATCACCCTCGGGTCGATACCGGAGCGGGCCGCGAACACCAACGCCTCGCACATACCCAGGTTCGTCAGCGCCACCGCGATCTGGTTGCACAGCTTCACCGTCTGGCCGGCGCCGCTGGGCCCGCAGTACACCAGCTTGCGGCCCATCGCCTCCAGCACCGGCCGGCAGCGCTCCAGCGTCTCCTCTCGCCCGCCCACCATGATTGACAGCGTGCCGTCTGTCGCCCCCTGCTGGCCCCCGCTCACAGGCGCGTCCAGCATCTCGATCCCCGCCTCGCCCAGCCGCTCCGCTATGCCACGCGTCACCGCCGGCGACATCGTCGTCATGTCCACGTGCACCAGGCCGGGGTGCGCGCCCGCGATGATGCCTCCCGGGCCGAGGGCGACCTCCTCCACGTCCGGCGAGTCGCCCACGATAGTGATCACGACGTCGGACCGCCGGGCGACGTCGGCGGGGTCGCTCCCCTCGGCGGCGCCCTCCTTCACCAGTTCGTCTATTCCAGGCCGGCTGCGGTTCCAGACCGTGAGGGTGAAGCCGGCCTTCATCAGATTGCGGGCCATGGGCCGGCCCATGATCCCCAGACCGATGAAGCCGATGCGGTCGGTCACCCTGTCCGCTGGCATTGGGGGGAGCGCCCTGGCCGCCTCTATTTGACCGTTGCGGAGGCGTTGCTGATGACCACGTCGCCCCGCTGCGTCTTCGCCTGCAAGACGATGCGGCCGCCGCCTTCGTCCCACATCTCCGTGATGATGCTGTCGCCGGGGAAGACCACGCCGGAGAAGCGGACCTCCAGCCCCGTCATCCGGGCCGGATCGTTGTCGCAGTAGGTGCCCAGGACGGCGCGGCCGGCGTGGCCAAGTGTGCAAAGCCCGTGCAGGATCGGCGTGTCGTAGCCCGCCATCTTGGCGAACGCCGGGTCCACGTGCAGCGGATTACGGTCGCCGGAGAGGCGGTAGATCATCGCCTGGGTGGGCAGCGTCTGCATCTCCACCGTCTTGTCGGGCGCCCTGTCCGGGGGCTTGTTCCCGGCCTCGGGGCCGCGCTCGCCCCCGAACCCGCCGGCGCCCCGCACGAACACGCTTGCCGTATTAACGAACAGCGCGGCGCCCTGCTCGTCCTTCGTCTCCGACTCAATCACCACCAGGGCGCCCTTACCCTTATCGTAGACGCCCGTTACCTTGCCGCTGGTGGTCAGCTTCCCTTTGACCGGGATCGGCTTGTTGAGCTTGATGCTCTGCTCGCCGTGGAGGATCATCACCGGGTTGATCTCTACGGCTTGGGTGAGCCCCATCAGGCCGGGGAACGCCGGGATCACGGCGAAAGTGGGCAGCACTTTCAGGTTGCGCTCGAACACGAAGTCCAGCTCCGTGGCGCCCACGCCGACGGCGTAAAGCATCACGTCCCGGTCGTCGTACTCGAAAGTCGTCGGCGGCAGCTCGATGCCTGCCGCCTGGGCGATGCCAACACGGGTGGTCATTGCGCCGGCGCTCCTTTTTGAAGATTAGAGAAGATGCGCGACAGCCCCTCCGCGTTAGCGTTGGCGAACTCCTCGGCGCCGCTCATCTCCTTGATCTTCCCCCAGTTGTCGCGTATCTGCTCGAGGCTGATCTCGCCGCTGGGGTCGAGGGCGACACCCTTCCCTTCCACGATCGCTGCCCGCGAGAAGTAGCCGCCGCCCGCCACCCACACGCTGCCCGTCTCCGTGCACTCCTCCGAGCACAGGTACGCCGCTATCGGCGACACCAGCTCCGGCTTCAGCGCCTCCACCACCGGCGTTGGCAGAACGTCCTCGGTCAGGCGCGAGCCGGCCAGAGGCGCGATCGTATTGGCGAGGATGTTGTACTTCTGACCCTCGATCTTCAGGGTGTTCATCAGCCCCACCAGCGCCAACTTCGCCGAACCGTAGTTGGTCTGGCCGAAGTTGCCGTACAGCCCCGCGGCCGAGGTTGTGAACACGATCCGTCCGTACTGGTTCTGACGCATCACCCTGAAAGCGGGCTGGGTGACGGAGAACGCGCCCTTCAGGTGCACCGCCAGCACCTTCTCCCAGTCCTCCTCCGTCAGGTTGTGAAAGGCGCGGTCGCGGAGGATGCCCGCGTTGTTGATGAGAATGTCTACCTTGCCGTAGGCGTCCAGCGCCGTCTTGACAATCGCCTCGCCGCCCTCCGCCGTGTCCACACCGTCGTAGTTCGGCGTCGCCTCGCCGCCGGCGGCGCGGATCTCCTCTGCCACCTTGTCGGCCATGGCGCTGCCCCCGCCCGTGCCGTCGCGGGCGCCTCCCAGGTCGTTCACCACCACTTTGGCGCCTCGCGAGGCGAGGAGCAGGGCGTGGGCGCGGCCCAGGCCGCCGCCGGCGCCGGTGACGATCGC
>JADFRV010000214.1 GCA_022561095.1 Chloroflexota bacterium
GATGCCCTCTACCCAGATGCTGGTGGTGAGGTCATCCATCTCCGTGAGCTCAGTGGGCGGGATGGAGAAGTGCTGCCAGAGACCAGGCAGGTCATTGAACTTCAGGTCTATGATCTGGATGTTGTTCTTCTTGATCAGGTCGGTGACCTGTTGGGTGTCCTCAGGGGTCAAGTCTCGGGTCCTCCTTCGCTGGGCTGATTGGATTATAGGTGTTGGCGGTGGCAGGCGCCGCTAGTTGTTGTTACGGCTGCGTTACGCTCTGATTTCAGAGGGCTGCATCTCCCCTTTCGCGGGTGCGGACGCGGATGGCGTCGGTGATGGGTATGACGAAGATCTTGCCGTCCCCGATGCGGCCGGTGTGGGCCGCATCACAGATGGTGTTGACGAGCTTGTCGACTTGGGCGTCCGGTACGACGACTTCGATCTTGACCTTGGGCAGCATGTCCACCTCATACGTCTCTCCGCCGCGTCCCATGTGGATGACGCCCTTCTGGACGCCGCGGCCGGTGACGTGGACGATGTTGAGTCCGGAGACGCCGGCGTCGGCGAGGGCGTTCTTGACGGCATCCAGCTTTTCCGGCCGGATGATCGCTTCGATCTTCTGCATGTCACCTTAGCTCCTTATGATCCTTCGCTTCCGCTAGCCCCCGGTGGCGCTGGCGGCGGAGTGGGCGGTGGGCTGGCCGGAGACTGAGGCACGGCCAGCGGGCCCACCTCCTCGAAGACGTAGGCGGGCTCACCGTGCTGGGAGATGTCCAAGCCCATTATCTCATCCTCCTCCGATACTCGCACCCCAAGGGTCATATCCAGAACCTTAAGGATGATGAAGGTGAGGGTGAAGGACCAGACCCAGACAGCGCCGATGCCGACGAGCTGGCGCCACATCTGGTCGGCCTGCAATTCGATGAGGCCAGCAGCGCCTCCCGACAGGGCGGTGACCGCAAACAGGCCGGTGGCGAAAGCGCCCCAGGTGCCGCCGATGCCGTGAACGCCCCAGACGTCCAGGGAGTCGTCCAGGCTGAGCTTTATGCGCAGCTGCACGGCCAGGTAGCAGAAGAGGCCGGCGCCCACGCCGATGAGGATGGCCGGCATGGTGTTCAGATAGCCATCGGCAGCGGGCCAGGAGCCGATAAAGCCGGAGGCGGGGGTGATCGCGACCAGGCCAGCGACGGCGCCGGTGGCGGTCCCCACCACGCTGGGCTTACCCATGTGAATCCAGCTTATGAACGCCCAGGTGATGGCAGAGGCGGCGGTGGCGATGTGGGTCACGACGAAGGCGTTGGTAGCGAGGCCGCCCGCTGCCACGGCGCTGCCGGCGTTGAAGCCAAACCAGCCGAACCAGAGCAGGACGGCGCCGAGCACGACCATGAAGACGTTGTGGGGCTGGAACGGTACTTTGCCGAAGCCGATGCGTTTGCCGAAGACGAGGGCCGCGGCCAGGGCGGCCACGCCGGCGTTGATGTGGACTACGGTGCCGCCGGCGAAATCGAAGGCCTTCACGTGTCCGCCGAAAGAGCCCAGCCATCCGTCGTTACCCCACACCCAGTGGGCCACCGGCGCGTAGACCACGGTCACCCAGATCACGGTGAAGATGAGGAAGGTGCTGAATTTGGCCCTTCCCGCGAAGGCGCCGACGATAAGGGCCGGCGTTATCACGGCGAACATGAGCTGGAAGATCATATAGGCCTGGTGGGGGATGGTGGGGGCGTAGCCAAAGGGATCAGGAGTATCAAACGACACGTTTCGGAGCCCGAACCAGGACAGGTCGCCGATAAGCTGACCTTGATCGGGGCCAAACGCCAGGCTATAGCCCCAGAGCACCCAAACGATGCTGACAACGCCGAGGATGGCGAAGCATTGCATGATGGTGCCGGCGACGTTCTTGCTGCGCACCAGGCCGCCGTAGAAGAAGGCCACGCCCGGCGTCATGAGCATCACGAGCGCTGCGGAAATCAGCACCCAGGCGGTATCGCCAGTGTCTATTTCAGGCATCGCTTAACCTCCCTGCTGCGCATGCGGGACTAATAGATGGAAGCAATAATACTTAGCGCAAATGATAGGTCGAATTTATTAAAGGACAAGGGAAATTCGTTACGGCCGTGTTACGTGGAGGTTAACTTGATGTTACGTGCTGCCCTAAGCGCTCGCCCGGAAGCGGTAGCCCACGTTGCGCACTGTTTCGATGAAGGCGTGGTGGCGGTCCTCTATCTTGGAGCGCAGGCGGCGAATGTGCACGTCCACCGTACGGCTGCCGCCGTAGAAGTCGTACCCCCAGACTTTGTTTAGGAGGGTCTCGCGGTTAAGCACTCGGTCAGAGTTGGTGGCGAGGAAGCGCAGGAGCTCGTACTCCTTGTAGGTGAGGTCCACGGGCTGGCCGGCTATGTGGACGGTGTAGTTCGCCAGGTCCATCTCCAGGTCGCCGCAGCGGAGGACGTTCCGGGCGTCCACGCCGGTGCGCCGCCAGAGAGCCTGGCGCAGGCGGAGCGTTAGCTCTCCCGGGGAGGCCGTAGTCGCCAGGAAGTCGTCCAGGCCGAGGGCCGGGTCGAAGCCGGACGGGCGCTCCGGGTCTACGACGGCGATGACGGCGGCGCCGACCCCCGTCTGCGCCTGCTGGAGGATGCGCTTGACCTCCGTGTCCTCGGCCGCCGCTGCCAGATCGAGGAGGATGACGTCAGGCGAGTAGTCGTCGCTACCCGCTGCCTCGCCCGGGGCCCGCAGGACGACCTCATACCCGTCTTTTTCCAGCGTTCGCTGGAAGGGGGAGAGGATTTCGCTGCCGATCATCAGCACCTTTCGCATGGGGGTAGGATAGCGCACTCTGTTCGGCGAGGGCAATCGGTGTGCCAGAGCGGGAAAGGCCTGCTATCATAGGAGTTGTGGCGGGCGAAGGTGTGCAGCGCAAGCCGGAGTGGCTGAAGGTTCGTTTTCCGGGCGGCCCCAACTATGTGCGGCTGAAGGGGCTGATGCGGGAGAAACGGCTGCACACCGTTTGCGAGGAGGCGCACTGTCCTAACATCGGCGAGTGCTGGGAGGCGGGCACCGCCACCTTCATGATCCTAGGCGATACCTGCACTCGGGCCTGCGCGTTCTGCGCGGTGACTTCGGGGCGGCCGCAGGCTCTGGATATGGGAGAGCCGTTGAGGGTGGCGCAGGCGGTGCAGCGGATGGGCCTGACCCACGCTGTGGTCACCTCCGTGAACAGGGATGATGAGCCGGACGGCGGCGCCGCCATCTTCGCCGCGACGATTCGTTCGATCCGGCGTCTCTGTTCGGGGACCAGCGTGGAGGTGCTTATCCCGGACTTTATGGGCAACTGGCAGGCGCTGGCGACGGTGATGGAGGAGCGGCCGGAGATCCTGAACCATAATACGGAGACGGTGCCGCGATTGTACCGCCGCGTGCGCCCTAAGGGCCGCTACGAGCGCTCGCTGGAGCTGCTGCGTCGCGCCAAGGAGATCGACCCCAAGG
>JADFRV010000048.1 GCA_022561095.1 Chloroflexota bacterium
GTCATGGTGGCGGCCGTCTGGCTCGGCGGCCGTAGCCTGGGGCGGGTTGGCGCCCTGACGGCGGGGGCGCTGCTCGCCTTCTCGCCGCTGGCGCTGCTCCTTTCTCGCTCCGCCCTGCCCTTCAGTTTCGGCGGTCTGCTGGCTGTGGTGATGGCCGTCGCGTTGCTCTCCTACCTGAGGGAGCCGCGTGCTCACACGGCGTTCCTGTTCGCTGCCGCCTTCGGGCTCGCGCTCTTCGCCGACGCTGTGGCGACGACGGCGGCGATCGCGGTGGCGGCGTTTCTGCTGTTGGAGCCGATCGTCGCGAGACGGGGCGCGGTGGCCCGCGCCTGGGGCGTGTTTCGGCGCAGCCCGTCCCACTGGCTGAGCGTGTTGCTGGTCCTGGCAGCCGCGGTGGAGCTGGGGGTCACCCACTTCGGTACCTTTCTCGACCTGTCGCAACCGGCAGGGATCGCCCTATGGCGCGATATGTTCGCTCTCCCCCGCGACGGCCGCGAGCCGGAGTACCAGATAGCGCTCCTCCTGGCGTACGACTGGCCGATCCTGCTGGCCGGCGGTACCGGCGTCGTGGTCTTCGCCCAGCGGCTGGCGCGCCGTGGCGTTAGCGCCCTGACGTCGGCCCAGCGGTTCGTGCTGCTGTGGGCGGTGGTGGCGAGCGTCGTCGTAGGGCTGGCCAGCCAGCGAGAGGCGGGGCAGATGCTGATCCTCATCGTGCCGCTGGCGCTGCTGGGCGGCCTGCTGGCGGAGGAGCTCCTGCGGGCGCTGAACTGGGCCGCGTTGCGTCGCTGGTGGCCGGCCGTCGCCGTGGCGCTGGTGCTCCTGGCATACGCCGCCCTCATCACCACTATCTGGGCGGAGGAGGGCGTCAGCGGGGCGGAGCGCTTTTATCTGGTGCTGGCCCTGGGCGGGGCTATGACGGTGCTGGCGGGCTGCTACTCGATCCTGGGACGCGACGCCTCCGTGATCGGATTGGCGGTGGTGGCGGCTCTGGCGATCGCCTTTCTCGCCCACACTGACCTCAGCCTTATCCGCGATGATGAGGCCGCCGAGTTCGCGGTTGACGTCCGCACCACGGAGCGGATCGAGCAGTTCCGTGAGGTCGTGGAGCAGTTCGTGGCGAGCCGCACCGGGCCCGTTCTCATCGACCCCGCTCTGGCGGAGCCTCTCGCCTGGTACCTGCGTGATGTCACCGTTACCTTCGCCGAGCCCGAGGATGACGTCAGCGCGGTCGTCGTGCCGGCGGGGCGGGAGGTCGACGGATTCAAGGCCGCGAGCGAGGTCTGGCGTCTAGGTGGGGGCTGGTACCCCACCGACCTGGACCTTCTTCCCCTCTGGCGCTGGTTGGTCTTCCGCGAGCCGTACGGTAATCTGAATAGCATGGAGAAGGTGGAGGCGCAGATACTGGTGCCCACGCCGTGAGCGAGATCGCGGCACCGCTGCCCGCCGAGCCCGTCGAGCGGCGCGCACTAAGGCTCGAGCTGCGCCTGAGCTGGGAGCTTGTCGCCTACGCCTCGTTCATCGTCGTGGGGGCGGGCATGCGCTTCTGGGACCTGGGGTCGCGTGCCCTTCACCACGACGAAAGCCTGCACGGCTTCTACGCCTACGATATCTTCCTGGGCCGGGGCTACGAGCACAGCCCGCTTCTCCACGGGCCGTTCCAGTTCTTCGGGATGGCGCTGACGTTCTTCCTCAGCGGCGGCGCCAGCGACTACGCGGTGCGCATCATGCCGGCGCTGTTTGGCGTGGCGCTCATCGTGCTACCCTTCTTCTTCCGTGAGCGCCTGGGCCGGGTGGGAGCGTTGCTCGCCTCCGGGCTGATCGCCCTCTCGCCCACGCTGCTGTACTTCAGCCGCTTCGCCCGCAACGACATCTACGTGGCTGTGTTCACTCTGGGCATCGTCGTCTGTCTCTGGCGCTACGTATATGAGCGGAAGCCGTTGTTTCTGTATCTGGGCGCCGCCTTGCTGGGGCTGAGCTTCGCCACTAAAGAGAACACGTTTATCAACGTCGCCGTGCTGCTCGTCTTCCTCAACTTGTGGCTGGCCACCGGTCTGGCCCGACAGAGCAGTCGCCGGCTGGGTCTGGGCCGGGTGTCGTCGTCGATGGCCTACCTGTTTCTGTATCTGCCCTGGGCATGGGCGATCACCGCTCTGTGGCCCGTCATCGGGGGCTTGCGCCGGCGGCTGGGCCTGCGGGAACGTCACCCCGCGGCCGATTTCCTCATCGTCCTGGGCACGCTGTCCCTGCCTCAGTTCGCCGCAGGCATCCAGCTGCCGCTGGAGTCGCTAGGCTACGAGCTCGACACGCTGGGCCGGGAGCAGACGGTAGGCATACCCACGGTGCTGGCGCTGCTGGCCGCCACGGCCGTCGTCGGTCTGCGTTGGAACTGGCGCGTCTGGCTGCTGGTGGCCGCCGCCTTCTATATCCCTTACGCCTTGCTGTACACCTCCTTCCTCACCAACACCGGCGGTTTCGGAAGCGGCATCTGGGAGTCGCTGGACTACTGGCTGGACCAGCACGACGTCCGCCGTGGCGACCAGCCGGACTTCTACTACGTGATGCTACTGCCGGCCTACGAGTTCCTGGCGCTCGCCTTCGCGGGACCGGCGCTGCTGTACTTCAGCCTGCGCGGCGGCCCCCGTTCCTGGCTCCTCACCGCGATCGCTACCCTCAGTCTGCTGGCGTTCTTCGGCGCCGACAGCTTCTCGGCGACGCTTGGCGATATCGCCAGGCCGCTCGCCCTTCCCGTGGCCGCCGTGGCCATCTACTTCGCGGTACGCGGCTCGCCGTTCGAGCGGTTTCTCGTGTTCTGGACCGCCGCGGCGATCGTGGGCTACTCCTGGGTGGGCGAGAAGATGCCGTGGCTCAGCGTCCATACGACCTTGCCCGTGGTGATCCTGGCCGCCTACTCCCTGGGCAGGTTGTTCGAGGGGATGCCCAGTCCAGCGGGCCTCCGGCGCTACGCTCCCGCGCTACTGCCCTTCGTCGCCGGCGTCCTGGGCCTGGCCGCCGTGCTGTTTGCCGCCTTCGGGCCTCTAGACGATGACGGCCTGCGCGTTGCGCTAGGAGCGACGGCGCTGGCGCTACTGCTCGTGCTAGTGTCGCCTCTGGGGCGAAGGCGACTGGCGATCGTGATCGCCGCGACGGTGTTCGGAGGGCTGGCGTTGTTAAGCGTTCGCACCGCCGTCATCGCCTCCTTCGAGCACGGCGACGTCCCGCAGGAGCTGCTGGTTTACACTCAGACCTCGCCTGAAGTGCCGGACGTGATGGAGCGTATCGAGGAGATCGCTCAGACCAGCGGCCGCGGTCTTGATCTTCTCGTAATAGTGGACAACACCTACACCTGGCCCTGGGCCTGGTACCTGCGCGACTACCGCATCAGGTACGAAAGCTTCGATGACGAGTTCGAGCCGCCGCCGGACGCCGTGTTGCTCATCGCCCGCGAGAATGAGGGCAAGGTGGCGCCGTTCCTCGACCGCTATCAGGAGCCTGTCCCCTACCGTCTGCGCTGGTGGTTCCCTGAGGTGTATCGGGGCATCGGCCGCGATAACCTCTGGCTGGCGATGCGAGGCTTCGGCGAGAGTCTGGCGGACGGCAGCACCTGGCAGAACTGGTGGCGCTACCTCCGTTATCGGGAGCATCCGCAGGGCAAGGAGGCCGTGTACGACGCCGCGGTGTGGTCCAGCGCCTACTTCCCGCTGATATACGACCCCTCGGCAGGCGCCGACATCGAAGGCCGGCTCATCATAGGCCGGAGCGGAGACGCGCCCGGTGCGCTGGCCAACCCTTCAGGCGTGGCGGTTGACGGCGAGGGCAACCTCTACGTCATTGATTCCGGCAACGCCCGTATCCAGAAGTTCGCGCCCGACGGACGCCCGCTGAAGGCGACGGGCGACGCGGGTAGCAGCGAGGGCGAATTCAACCAGCCTACCGACCTGGCTATCGATGCTGAGGGCGACGTATACGTCATCGACACCTGGAACCATCGCGTGCAGAAGTTCGACGCCGACCTCACCTTCATCACTGCCTGGGGCGGGCCGACCAAGGACCTGGTGAACCCGGGCGACTACGAGATGTGGGGCCCTCGCTCCATCGCCGTGGACGGCCAGGGCAACGTCTGGGTCGTCGATACGGGCACGCAGCGCGTGCGAAAGTTCTCGCCGGACGGCGAGCTGCTGGGCACCGTGGGCGAGCGCGGTCGCGGGCTGGGCCAGTTAGGCGAGCCGGTGGGAATCGCCTTCGACCCCGTTACGGGCGACTTCCTGGTGGCCGATGTCGGCAACGCGCGCATCCAGCGCTTCGATAGTGAGATGCAGGCTATCGCCGCCTATCCTATCGATGAATGGAAGGACCTGAACCCGGCCAATAAGCCGTACCTGGCCGCGCTCCCCGACGGGCGAATCCTGGCCAGCGATCCCGTCCACGGCCGCATCCTGTTGCTGGATCAGGCCGGTAGTGTAATCGCCTCTCTGAGCTCCGTTAGCGGGGAGGCGCTCGCCTTCCCGCGTGGGATCGCCTACGACGCCGACGGCGGATTCGTGTTCGCCTCTGAGGGCGCGGCCGGCCGGGTGCGCCGGTTCCCCCTCAGCGACTTCGCTCTGCGCTAGTCGGCCTTGCCCACGCCGTAGGCCCGTTGTATCATGTGTGAAGTCTGACACAAAGTCTGAGCAGCACTAGGCTGGAGCCGCTGGGAACCGCGGTCAGAATATGACCAAGATCACCGCCGGACCGTCGCACCCTTCCCGCTACACCGCCCTTGACCCCGTTCCGGGGGACGCAGAGCTGCTGACGAAGGTGCGCGAGCTTATCGACGACCTCTCGCCCGACAACGCCGAGATGCTCACCGCCTTCCACCGCATCCAGCAGGCCTACGGCTACGTGCCCCGCGAGACGATTCCGGTCATCGCCACCAAGTTCCGCACCACGCCGGCGATGCTCTACGGCGCGCTCGACTTCTACTCCGAGATACGCACCGTGCCGCCCGCCGAGACGGTCGTCGAGTGGTGTAGCGGGCCTGCCTGCCTGCTCAAGGGCTCCATGAACATCCGTCGCGTCCTGGAATCAGTTCTCGGCTGCGAGATGAGCCAGAACACCGATGATGGGGCGTTCGGCCTGCGACTCGTGCAGTGTGACGGCACCTGTCACCTGGCGCCGCTGGTGCGGCGCGAGGGCAGGTACATCGGCCCGTTGTCGGTCAGCGATACGATCAGGCTCGCACGCGAGCTCAAGGGCGAAGGCGAGCCTGAACCGGGCCCCGCGTCCGGCAGCGAGGAGGCCGAGGAGGCCCAGCCCTCTGCCGAAGCGGCCGATGAGCAGCAGGGCGGCGGGACGTAGTCGGCCAATGTCAACATACGAGGAGCTGAGAGGACAGGCCGAACAGGCCCGACAGCCCACGCCGGGGCCGCAGCGCCCCCTGATCAAGGTCGGTGTCACCACCTGCTCGCGGGCCGTCGACGCCCAGGAGACGCTGGACGCCGTGCGCAAGGAGCTGGCGGACCGCGGCCTGGATGCGGACGTGATGGTCACCGGTTGCTGGGGGCTGTGCTACGCGGAGCCTATCGTGGAGGTGGCGCATCTCGGCCGGCCGGCCGTCCTCTACGGCAACCTCACCGCCGACAAGGTGCCTCAGCTCATCGAAGGGGCGGTGGCCCCCGACCAGGTCGGGGTCGTGCCCGAGCTTGCGCTCGCGGTGGTCAGTGACGAGCCGCTGGAAGGCGTGCCGCCGCTACGGTCGCTGGAGTTCTTCGCCGGCCAGGAGCGTCGCCTCATGGCGAACTGCGGCGTAACCGACCCTGATAGCATCGACCAGTACATCGCCCGCGGCGGCTACGAGGGGCTGGCGAAGGCGCTGGGCATGACGGACGAGCAGGTGATCAACGAGGTGCTGGAGTCCGGTCTGTGGGGGCGCGGCGGCGCCGCCTTTTCCACCGGCCGCAAGTGGGAGTTCCTGCGGGGGGCGAAGGTCACGCCCAAGTACATGATCTGCAACGCCGATGAGGGCGACCCCGGCTCGTTCGTGAACCGCAACCTGATGGAGAGCGACCCCCATCTCATCGTTGAGGGGATGGCGATCGGAGGCTACGCCACCGGCGCCTCCTACGGCTACATCTACATCCGCGACGAGTACCCCCTCCCTGTGGAGCGGATGGAGAAGGCCGTGCAGCAGGCGCGCGAGCGGGGCCTTCTGGGCGACAACGTTCTCGGCTCCGGGTTCGCGTTCGACCTGGAGGTGGTGCGCGGCGCCGGCAGCTACGTCTGCGGCGAGGAGACGGGGCTCATCGCCTCCATCGAGGACGCGCGCGGCATGCCCAAGATCCGGCCGCCGTTCCCGGCCCAGGCCGGCGTGTTCGACAAGCCGTCCAACGTCAACAACGTGGAGTCGTACGCCAACGTCCCCCTGATCCTGCGCGAGGGGGCCGCGTGGTACGCATCGGTCGGCTCCGAGAACCACAAGGGGACGAAGATGTTCTCGCTGTCCGGCCAGGTGCAGCGGGTGGGCATCCTGGAGGTGCCTCTGGGGACGCCGATGAGCGACGTCGTGATGGGCGCCGGGGGCGGCCCGCCGGAGGGTCGCGCGCTCAAGGCCATCCAGCCCGGGGGGCCGCTTTCCGGTATCATCCCCGCCAGCGACGTCGGCATCGCCCTGGAGCCCGAGCCGTTCAAGGAGCGCGGCATGTTCATGGGCTCCGGCGGCCTGGTGGTGCTGGACGACTCTAACTGCGTCGTCGACCTGGCGATCTACTTCGAGTGGTTCGCGGAGGACGAGTCCTGCGGCCGCTGCACCACCTGCTTCGCGGGGACGCGACGGCTGCTGGAGATCCTGAAGCGCATCTCCTCCGGCCGCGGTCGCAGCTCCGACCCGGAGATCATGCGCCTGCTGGCGGACACGATGCGCTACGCGAACTGCGTCCACGGCCAGGCGGCGCCGACGGTGGTCATGACGATGTTCAGCTTCTTCGAGGAGGAGCTGAACGAGCATCTGTACAACAAGCGCTGCCCGGCCAAGGTCTGCCGGGAGCTGGTGCGCTACGAGGTGGTGCACCACTCGGACAAGCTGCCGGAGGCGGAGGCGATCTGCCCCACGCAGGCGGTGGTGCGGGAGAACGGGGGCTACCGCATCGACCAGGGGAAGTGCATCAAGTGCGACGCCTGCCGGGAGCAGGCCCCCTACGCGATCGCCGTGGTGGACGAGTTCGGGCCGTAGGGCGCGCGGCGAAATCCGAGATTAGCGCGCGAATCACTTGACATTTTCCTAACGATATGTAAACTGTAGGCGCTCGCACGCCACGAACGCGAGAGGGGGCAGCGCGGTGGCAGATACGCGATTCCATCAGCTGGCGAACAACCAGGGCTGGTTATCCCAACCGGGTAACTGGTCCTGCTCTGGTTATTAGGAAGGGGCCGCAGAGATGAGAGGGTCAGCAATACTTCTCGTGGCGATGGCCGTCATCGCCGCTGTCCTGCTAGTGGCCGTTGTATTTGCGAGCGCTCTATCGGGAAGCAACGCCCGAGCTACCGATGATGGCGGCGGCTATATTGCTAATATTGGGTTGGTAGAAGCCCGTGATAGCACTGATGCCCTTCCTTGCGCCGATTTTCTTGGTCTGACTGACGCGACTGTATTCGACAGCCCCGTTACGGTCAACCTGGACGTGTCTCAAAGGTTGAACTTCGAGGATCATGCGACGGTCACTCTAACAGTGAACGGCGTCTCGACTTCCGCCACAATATTCTTCGATCAGTTTCCCGTTCGCCTTACGGTGACTTCGCCTCTTCCGATGACGGGCTTTACGGAAAACGCACAAGTCCTCGTGAAAGTTTTCAATGCGGCGGGGGGCCAGACATGTATGGCGAACAACTTGGCGGTGATAAGTCACCCTACGCCCACGCCCACGCCGACCTCCACCTCCACGCCCACGCCGACGGCTACCTCCACCAGCACACCCACGCCGACCTCTACCTCCACCTCAACACCGACGCCGACGTCGACCGCCACCGAGGCCGATATTGACATCAAGCCCGGCGGCGACCCCAACAGCATCAGCGTCACTAGCCAGGGCCTCATCCCGGTAGCGATCCTCTCCACCGCCAGCTTCGACGCCACCACGGTGGCCGGGACGACCGTCCAGTTTGGGCCGGCGGCGGCCTCGCCCAAACACGACCAGTCCGATTCGGTTCTCGTGGCCGATCACCAACGGGACGTCAACGGGGACAGTCTGACTGACTACGTCCTGCACTTCCGCACCGGCTTGACGGGCATTTCCGAAGGCGATACTGAGGCCTGCCTCACCGGCCAGACGTTCGGCGGCATCGCCATCGAGGGCTGCGACGCCGTGCGGATCGTGCCGCCGTGGCTGGACTCCGATGGCGACGGGTTTGGGGATGCGGTGGAGGCGACCTTGACGACGGATCAGTTCGCCGCCTGTCCCACAGACGCCAGCCACGACGCCAACCCGGCGGACATCAACAACGATACCTTCGTCGATATCACGGACATCGCGGCGGTGGCGGCTTGGTTCGGCCAGGAGGCGCCGCTGGCGCTGCCGCGGTACGATGTGAAGCCGGACGGGTTTGTCGATATCACCGATATCGTTGCCGTGGCAGCGCTCTTCGGCCAGAGCTGTACCCCGTAACGGCGTGGGCCGGAGCCTCCGCTTAGGCGCTATCGGCCGCATGTGACGCCCCGCGGGCGGCCACGTCGCTGTATAATACCCCTCGATAGCGCGCACGCGAGCCCTTGGGAGGAGCCCCGCCCGTGACCACGCCCCTCAGGCGGCAGTATCTCGACATAAAGCGTCGCTACCCGCACGCCATCCTCTTCTTCCGCCTGGGCGACTTCTACGAGACGTTCGACCAGGACGCCGAGACGATCGCCCGCGAGCTGGAGATCGTCCTCACCTCGCGGCCGGTGGGGAAGGAGCGGGTGCCGCTGGCTGGCATCCCTCACCACGCCCTCGATTCGTATCTGGCCAGGCTCATCGCCAAGGGGTACAAGGTCGCCATCTGCGAGCAGATGGAGGAGCCGGGGAAGGGGAAGAAGCTCGTGGAGAGGCAGGTGGTGCGTGTGGTCACCCCCGGCACGCTGGTGGAGGAGAACCTGCTGCAGCGGGGGACGAACAACTACCTGGCGGCGCTGGCCCCCGGGGATGGGCAGGCGGGGCTCGCCTACGTGGACGTCTCCACGGGCGAGTTCGCCTGCACGCAGATTGCCGCCGAGGCCGCCGCCGCGGAGCTGGACCGGCTCTCGCCCGCCGAGCTGCTGCTGCCGCAGGGCACATCGCCGCCGGAGGGGGTGAAGGCGACGCTGACGCCGCTTCAACCCCCCGCCTTCGACGAGGGCGCCGCCGTGGAGCGGCTGCTGGAGCACTTCAGCACGCCCTCGCTGGAAGGGTTGGGGCTGGCGGGGCTGACCCCGGCGGCGGTGGCGGCCGGCGCAGTCATCGCCTACCTGCAGGAGAACCAGCAGGCGCTGCTGCCGCAGGTCAGCCGCATCTCCTACCAGCGCAGCGACGGTTTCATGGGGCTGGACACCGTCACCCGCCGCAACCTGGAGCTGTTCGCCTCGCTACGGCCGGATACGCCCCACGCCTCGCTTCTCGCCGTCATCGACCACACGCGCACGGCGATGGGGGCGCGCCTGCTGCGGCGCTGGCTGGGGCAGCCTCTGCTGGACGTGGGGGAGATCGGCCGCCGCCAGGACGGGGTGCAGCTGTTCTTCGACTCCGCCGTGCGGCGAGGCCGCGTTTCGAGCATTCTGGCCAAGCTGCCGGACCTGGAGCGCATCGTCGCCCGTGTGGGGGCCGGCTCCGCGACGGCGCGCGACCTGGTGGGCCTGCGGCGCGGCCTGGAGCAGGTACCTGACCTGCAGCGGGCGCTGGACGACGACCTGGTGTCGGCGGACGGTAGGCGGCGCGTCCATGAGGAGCTGGTCGACGGCCTTCATCCCTGTCGCGACACCGCCGAGCTCATCGCCCAGGCGATCGCGGACGAGCCGGCCGCGGATGCCGTCATCCGACCCGGCTTCTCGGAGGAGTTGGACACCCTGCGGGCCAGCGCCCGTGACGCCCGCCAGTACCTGGCCGACCTGGAGCGGCGGGATCGGGAGCGCACGGGCATCAAGTCACTGAAGGTGGGCTACAACAAGGTGTTCGGCTACTACATCGAGGTGTCCAACTCGAACCTGAAGGCGGTGCCGACTGACTACCAGCGGCGCCAGACGTTGGTAGGCGGCGAACGGTTCACCACCACCGATCTCCAGGAGCACGAGTTCCGTATCCTCCACGCTCGGGAGCGGCAGGAGGAGTTGGAGGAGGCGCTGTTCCGCCAGGTCTGCGCCCAGGTCGCGGCCAACGGCGCCCGCATCCGCGATACCGCCGCCGCCGTGGCGCTGGTGGACGTCTTCTGCGGCCTGGGTGAGGCCGCGGTGCACAGCCGCTACGTCCGTCCGACCGTGGACGACAGCGACGTCATGGCCATCCGCGATGGCAGGCACCCGGTGGTGGAGCGCTCTCTGTCCGGGTCCGTCTCCGGCGGATTCGTGCCCAACGACACGTACATGGCCAGCGGCGACGCCCAGATTATCGTCCTCACGGGGCCTAACATGGCGGGGAAGTCAACGTACCTGCGGCAGGCAGCCCTGATCGTCCTGCTGGCGCAGATCGGGTCGTTCGTGCCGGCGGCGGAGGCGCGCATCGGGGTCGTCGATCGCATCTTCAGCCGTGTGGGCGCGACGGACGACATCGCCGCCGGGCACTCGACGTTCATGGTGGAGATGCTGGAGACGGCGGCGATCCTGCACAGCGCGACGCCCAGGTCGCTGCTGCTGTTCGACGAGATCGGCCGCGGCACCAGCACCTACGACGGGATGGCGATCGCGCGGGCTGTGGTGGAGTTCCTGCACAACCGGCCGGAGCTGGCGGCGAGGACGTTGTTCGCGACGCACTACCACGAGCTGGTGGAGCTGGAGTCCGTCCTGCCCCGCGTGCGCAACTACAACGTGGCTGTGACGGAGCAGGGGGGAGAGGTGGTCTTCCTGCACCGCATCCTGCCGGGCGGCGCCGACCGCTCCTACGGGGTGTACGTGGCGCAGCTGGCCGGGCTGCCGAAGCCGGTGGTGCTGCGGGCCCAGGAGCTGCTGGAGGAGCTGGAGGCCTCTTCGGGGGGCGCACCCGGACCTGCCAGGGCGCGCCGTGAGGAGTTGCCTCAGCTGCCGCTGTTCGCCGCCAACAGCGCCCTCATGCGAGAGCTGGCGGAGACCGATGTGGACTCGCTGACGCCGCTGCAGGCGCTGACGCGGCTGTACGAGCTGGCGGAGCGGGCGCGGGTTGACGGGGCGTAGGCAGAGTCCCGTGCTACAATCGCCGCCAGGAGCCGTTCGACAAGCTTAGGACAGGCCCTTCGATATGCTCAGGACTGGCACCCGTTGACGATCCGTGTTCTCGCGCCCGAAACCGCCGCTAAGATCGCCGCCGGCGAGGTGGTGGAGCGTCCTGCCTCCGTGGTCAAGGAGCTGGTGGAGAACGCCCTGGACGCGGGCGCCAGCGCCATTGCGGTTGAGGTCAGCGGCGGTGGCCAGGAGCTGATCCGCGTGACGGACGATGGCTGCGGCCTGGCCTCCGAGGAGATGGAGCTGGCGTTCGCCCGGCACGCAACCAGCAAGCTGACCGGCGACGACCTTCTGAGCATCACGACGCTGGGATTCCGGGGCGAGGCGCTGCCGGCGATCGCCGCCGTGGCCGAGGTGGAGATGGTGTCGCGGCCGCCGGAGACTCAGTCCGCCGCCTTCGTGCGCTTGGACGCGGGGGCGGTAGTGGAGCGCGGCGAGCGAGGCGCCCCCGCCGGCACGAGTGTCAGCGTCAGCCGGCTGTTCGCCAGACAGCCGGCGCGCCGCAAGTTCCTGCGCTCTCCTTCCACGGAGGCGAACCAGATAGCGTCCGTGGTTAGCCACTACGCGCTGGCCTACCCCGCCGTCCGCTTCTCCCTCACGCTGGAGGGCCGGCAGAGCCTGCTGACGGACGGCAACGGGGAGCTGAGAGACGCGATCGCGGCCGTCTACGGCGCCGATGTCGCGGCGGCGATGCTCCTCGTCCGGCCCGGCGATGGGTTGGTAGCCGTCGATGGCCTGGCGGCGGCGCCGCAGGTGAGTCGCGCCGGCCGCGGCTATGTGAGCCTGTTCGTGAACGGGCGCTGGATCCAGAGCCGGCGGCTGGCCTACGCGGTGGAGGAGGCGTACCGGGGGTTGCTGATGGTGGGCCGTTACCCGATCGCCGTGCTTCACCTGCGCTTGCCGTTGGAGGAGGTGGACGTTAACGTGCACCCGACGAAGGCGGAGGTGCGCTTCCGCGACGAGTCGTCGGTGTTCGGGGCGGTGCAGCGGGCGGTGCGGGCCGCTCTGCTGGAGACGGCGCCGGTCGCGGTGGCGACGGCAGCCCCGACAGCGCCGTTCGACCTTTCCCCTCAGCCGTCGTCGCCTCCTCTGTGGGAGCACGCCCGCGCCCTGGAGCGTCGACAGGCGGGGGCGGGGTCCGCCGAGCCGTTGGCGGCGACCGGCGTTTCGACGCCGGCCGAGACGCTGCCCGCGCTGCGGGGTGGTGCTGGCCGCGTCCGCATTCAAGACCTATGGACGGCACCGCCCAGGCTATGGAGCGAAGCAGCGCGGGCGCGCGTGCCCGAGGCGGCCACGCTGTCGGCGGTCAGGTCGCCG
>JADFRV010000049.1 GCA_022561095.1 Chloroflexota bacterium
TGGTCGCATCACGAGGCGTCTGTCGTGAGTATGCCGCTGCTCGCCGTCGATCACGTGTTCAAGCGCTTTGGCGGCGTGGTCGCGCTCGACGGCGTCTCGATAGGGGTCGAGCCCGGGCAGATTCATGGCGTCATCGGCCCGAACGGCGCGGGCAAGACGACGCTCTTCAATGTCATCAATGGCATTTACGCGGCCAACGAAGGCACGATTACCTTCAAGGGCCGAAAAATCACCAATCGTCCGGTCAACAAGATCGCCGCCCTGGGTCTCGGCCGGACCTTTCAGGTTGCGCGCGTGTTCAACGAGATGAGCCTGTTGGACAACATGCTCGTTCCGTCGGTTGCGCAAGCCGTCTCGCGCCGGCAGGCACTGGGACGCGCCTTGGATCTCCTCGACTTCGCTGGCCTGCTCGACCTCAAGGACCAGGTTGCGATCGAGGTTTCGGGCGGGCAGAAAAAGCTGCTCGAGTTCGTTCGCACCATGATGGCTGACCCCGACCTCGTCCTCTTGGACGAACCTTTCGGCGGAATCAACCCGGCGCTGGTCGAGGAGACCCGCGAGCGCATGATCGAGGCCGGCCGCGCGCTGCGCCGGGCGGAGGGCGAGGGCGCCCTGGCCGACGGCGGGGAGCATCACCTCCGTAGAGAGCACCTCGGAGGCGCGATCCAGCCAGCCCAGACGGGCCAGGCCTGCCGCTGCCAGCACGGTGGCGTCGTACTTGCCGTCCTCCACCTTGCGGATGCGGGTGTCGACGTTGCCGCGGATGTCGGTGATGCGGAGGTCGGGGCGGGCGGCGAGGAGCTGGGCGGCGCGACGGGGGCTGCCGGTGCCGACAACGGCGCCCTTGGGCAGCGCGGACAGGCTCGCACCGTCACGGGAGACGAGCACGTCGCGTACGTCGGCCCGCTCCGTGACGGCGGCAACGGCTAGGCCGTCGGTGGTGGCGGAAGGCATGTCTTTAAGGCTGTGCACAGCGACATCGATCTCGTTGTCGAGCAAGGCCCGCTCCAGCTCGACGATGAACACGCCGCGGCCGCCGATCTCGCTCAGGGACGCGCGTGACTTATCGCCGGCGGTGCGTATAGTCTGCACCTGGAGGTGGACGTCCGGGTGCGCCTTGCGGAGGGTATCGAGGGCTAGCTCAGTCTGGCGTTGTGACAGGCGGCTGCCACGGCTGCCGACGACGAAGAGGCGATCGGACACAACTTCAGCCTCCGCGGGGGCTAGCGCCGTTTCCGTGAAGGGGTTGAACGAACCTCGAACAGGTCCTCCAGCGCCTCCATGTACAGACCCGTATCGGCGCCGTCCTTGAGCCGGGCGATGGGACGATCCAGCATCTTCTTGACGATGGCGCGGGTCATCGCCTCGATGCGGTCCCTCTGCTCATCGTCGAGGCCGGGCAGGCGGCGGAGGGTCCTCTCCAGCTCGCGGTCCCGGATCTCCTCGGCGCGCTCGCGGAGGGCGGCGATGACGGGGACGACGTCCAGTGAGCGCCACCAGTTCATGAACTCCTCGACCTCGTCCTCGACGTGGGCCTCCACCCGCAACACCTCGCGGCGGCGGCCGCGGAGGTTGGCGCGGGAGACGGCCTCAATGTCGTCGATGTCGAACAGGCGCACACCAGAAAGCTCGCGCACGGCTGGGTCGATGTCGCGGGGAACGGCGACGTCGAGGAGCAGGAGATCGTTCCCGTTGCGGTCGGCGGCGGCAGAGGCAACAGTCTCCGGTCGCAGGACAAACTCGCCGGCGCCGGTGCCGCTGATGACGATATCGCTCACCGCCAGGGCGCGCGGGAGGCGAGAGAAGGGTACAGTCTCGCCGCCAATCTTGCGGGCGAGGGCGGCGGCGCGCTGCGGGGTACGGTTGGTCACCAGTATGCGTTCCGCGCCGCTCTCGGCCAGGCTGTTGGCAGCCAGTTCGCCGGTGGAGCCGGCGCTAATGACCAGCACGGTCTTCCCATCCAGCGTGCCGACGGTCTGCCTGGCCAGGGCCACCGCGGCCGAACTGACAGAGACGGCGTAGCGGCCGATGTTGGTCTGGCTGCGGGCCCGCTTGCCCACCCTCAAAGCGGAGTGGAGGAGGCGAGAAAGCACGCCGTTGAGCGAACCGGCCTGGGTGGCGGCGGACATGGCGTCCCTGACCTGCCCCAGGATCTGTGACTCGCCCAGGACCATGGAGTCGATCCCGCAGGCGACGCGGAACATATGCCGCACCGCCTCATCGTGACTGAGGAAGTAGGTCAGTCGGGGATGCAGCTGAGCGCCCTTGCAGGCCGCCAGGGCGTCCAGCAGGCGGTCCGCCTCGTGAGCGCCGCCGGCCGTAGTCGCGTACAGCTCGGTGCGGTTGCAGGTGGAGATGACAACAGCGTTGCCCAGCTCAGCGTGCAGCCGATTGAGGGCGTCCGGCAGATCCTCGGCGGAGAAGGCGACCTTCTCGCGCTCCTCTACCGGGGCAGTGCGGTGGTTCAGGCCGACACAGGTTACGACGAGCGCTTCGCGTTTCATCGCTCAGCCGCTGGCTCAAGCAGAGACCGCAGCAGCCTCTGCTTCGCCTCGTCGCGGCGTCCTTCGCCCAGCAGGCGCTTCAGATCCGCATCCAGGGCCGCGTTCCAAACGTCCGGGTCCACCTTCACCTCCCGATCGCGGAGCTCCTGCCGCACCTCGGCCGCCAGCTCCAGCATGAGGACATGCTCCTCGGTCAGGAACGCCTCCAGCTCCTCGCGCATCTTGCGGGCCATAGCCGGACTGCCAGCGCTGGTGGACACGGCCACGATGAGGTCACCCCGTTGGGCGATGCCGGGCATGATGAAGTCGCAGTTGGGGATATCGTCCACGGCGTTGACCCAGACGCCGCGCTCCCGGCCCTCCTTGGAGACGACGGCGTTGACGGAGCGGTCGTCGGTGCCGACGAAGGCGAGAGAGTAGCCCTCAAGGTCGCCGGGGGCGTACTCGCGCTCGAAGTGCTTGACCCGGCCCTGGTTGACCAGCGTCTCCAGCTCCGGATGGAGCTCCGGGCTGACTACGGTCACTTGGGCACCGGCGTCCACAAGACCTTTCACCTTCTGGAGCGCTACCTCACCGCCGCCGATTACCACTACCGGCTTACCAGCGATATCCAGGAAGACCGGGTAGTAGCGCATGCAGGTCTATCCGCTTACGGCCGTGGTCTTCGCTCCCTCGTAAGTCTCAGCGATGGCCAGGAGCACCTGGTCAGCCAGGTTGGAGAGGAGCTCCCACACTTCAACCGCCTCCTCGGCGGAGAGGTCGTTCTTCTGGGCCAGCTCCATAGCGGAGTCGTCCAACCCCTTGCGGAAGAACGTGAAGGCCTCCACGGCATCGCGGATGCCGAGGTTATCGCGGACCAGTTCGCGGCCGTATTCGTGGCCGACCTCTCGCGCCTCGTCGATGAGGTGAGAGCGACGGGCACCCTTGGTCATGTATTCGGATACCAGGCCGACCAGCCGGCGGCCAAGAGGACGCAGCCGCTCACGGTCTTCTTCGGAGATGCTGGTGTACCAGGGAGCCTGAGGGCGGCCCTGGCTGAGGCGGCGGCGGATGCGGGTGAGCGCGAGCTGACCGAGGGAGCTGTAAGGCTCTCCTCCGCCTCCTCCGCGTCCAGCTACGAGGCCGTGCAGGTCTTCCTCCGAGAAGCGGCGGTGGCCGCCGGGAGTGCGGAAAGAGCGAACGTGACCGGCATCGGCCCAGCGCCTGAGAGTGGACTCGTTTACGCCTAGCAGTTTGCAAGCTTGGCCAAGGGTGATCCAACGGGTGGTGAATGACTCTGGGGTGTCACGAAAGCGATTAGCCACGGGATAACCTCACTAAAACTGCACGAAAATCCGGATGGGGCGCTTTACAGCAATTCTACAATGCTAGCGTTTTTACGGTCAAGTGTCACGAATGCTGAAGGTCGTAAAAGATATCCCATCAGCGTGCCCCATCTAGCGCCGCTTTAGTATAGGGCAGGAGCGTCGATTGCATATCCACCTGCGAATCTAGCCGCTTGCCCAGCCCACTCAGTAGCCCGGTTACCCTCATGATCAGCAGGAACTCTCGTGGTATCTCTACGATAGGGTTGGCGCGGATGGCGCGGGCCATGCGCTGGTTCCCTTCAGCGACGAGGTCGGGGTCGGCGTAGCCACGACCGGGCCGGCTGGACTCCATGAAGGCGCGGCCTATCGTCAGATAGGGCGCCGGGTCCTCGGCGCGCTTGGCGCGGAAGCCCAGATCGCGGAAGGCCTGGACCATCTCCGGGGCGTTGCCTGTGATCATAGCGTTGACCAGCTTCGCGTAGCCCAGGCGAAACTGGTCGTCCAGCTTGCGGCAGAGGCCGAAGTCCAGCATGACGAGCCGCGGGCCGGGCCGGACGAACAGGTTGCCGGGATGGGGATCGGCGTGGAACATACCGTGGAGGAAGAGCTGCTCGCAGTAGGCGTCGTTCACGAGTTGCGCCACGGCCTGCAGGTCTATGCCGGCGGCCTGAAGGGAATCGATATCAGTGATCTTGATGCCTTCAAGGAACTCCATGACGAGGACACGGCGGGTAGTGTACTCCCAGTAGATGCGGGGGACGATGATGTCGGCGCGGGAGGCGAAGTTCTGGGCTATGAGCTCCGCGTTGTGGCCTTCGTTGATGAAGTCCAGTTCCAACGGTACGTTGTGGCTCACCTCCTGGATGATGGGGCCGAAGTCCAGGTTACGCTCCAGGGCGGAGAGGATACGCAGGAGGAAGCGGATGCTGTCCAGGTCTGTCTGGACTACGTCCCAAATGCCGGGGTACTGGACTTTGACGGCCACGGTGCGGCCGTCCTTGAGCGTGGCCTTGTGGACCTGGGCGAGGGAGGCGGCGGCGATGGGCTCACGGTGAAAGTGGGAGAAGACATCGCTGAGGGGACGGCCGAGCTCACGGGTGACCCGGCGCTCGATTACCGCGAAGGGACGAGGCGGCACCTGGTCCTGGAGCCGTGAGAGGATGGAGACGTATTCATCGGGGATGAGGTCGGGGCGGGAGCCGATGATCTGGCCGAGCTTGATTAACAACCCCTGGTTCCGTACGGCGAGGTTGTAGAACTGGCGGGCCGACCAGGCGTGGTGAGCGCGACGGCGGGCCGCCGCTTCGTCTTCGGGCAGGTTGAAGCGCTGCTGGCGGATGCTGACGGACTTGTAACCCAGGTAGATGCGGGCGGCCAGGGAGGAGACGGCGAAGTAGCGTCGGAAACGGTCTCGGGCGTTCATAGGGGTACGATCCCATTATGCCCACTCAGTCGTCGCCGGTCGAGGCGCGGACGACGGACTGTGGAGCGACCCCACGATGTTGACAATGGTACTCTGCTAAGCGGAGAATTAGTCATCGCCTCATCGTCCCCCTTACAAGCGTAGTAACAGGAAAGAAGGGTCACCTCATGGCTGAGTACGCGAATCCCGATGTCCTTGTCTCCACCGACTGGGTGGCGCAGCACCTTGACGACCCCAACGTAAAGCTGGTGGAGGTAGACGTAGATACCGAAGCCTACGACCAGGGGCACATCAAGGGCGCCGTCGGCTGGAACTGGACCACCCAGCTCAACGATATCGTCCAGCGCGACATCCTGAGCCAGGCCGACTTCGAAAAGCTCCTGTCGGAGAGCGGCATCAAGGCGGAGGACACGCTCATCCTGTACGGCGATAACAACAACTGGTTCGCCGCCTTCGCCTTCTGGCAGGCGAAGCTGAACGGCCACAAGGACGTCCGCCTGATGAACGGCGGGCGCAAGAAGTGGATCGAGGTCGAGAACCGCGAAACCACGACCGACAAGCCCTCCGTTGCCGCGACCAGCTACAAGGTGTCGCAGCGGGATGAGGCGGCGGTGCGGTCGTTGCAGCCCGACGTGCGCAAGTTCATGGACCAGAATGCGGGCAGCCTAGTTGACGTCCGCTCCCCCGCGGAGTTCACGGGCGAGATCATAGCACCGCCGGGCCTCCTGGAGACGGCCCAGCGGGGCGGCCACATCCCCGGAGCGGCCAACATCCCCTGGTCAAAGGCGGTGAACGACGATGGGACGTTCAAGAGCGCCGCTGAGCTCGCCGCCCTCTATGGGGGCGCGGGCGTGACCAAGGACAAGCCGACTATCGCCTACTGCCGCATCGGCGAGCGCTCCTCGCACACCTGGTTCGTCCTGAAGTATCTGCTGGGCTATCCGGAGGTGCGCAACTACGACGGGTCTTGGACGGAGTGGGGCAGTATGGTTGGCCAGCCGATCGAGAAATAAGGTCGGCGTGGAGCGTCCGGAGTTGAGCCGGGGCTTCTCCTCAAGCCCTCCTGGGCCTATCACCTGCGCGCGATGACCGACGAAACAAATCCCTGGGCCCGAATCATATACTCGCGGGCGTTCGCGGCCGCCAACTCGGCGCTAGTTCAGATTCGATTCCACGCCGCCGTGCTGGATCGATACCGGGAGCAGGGCCTGGAGATCAAACGGACAGACACCGTGGGCCGTGTCAAGAAGCGCGGCGGCTGGTCGTTGGACTTCGGGATCGGCAAGAGTGACCTCACTATCCACACCGGCCTGGGCGGCCTGCTGCAAAACTTGCCGGAGCGGGAGCTGCAGCACTGGGCCGATCACGTGGCCCAGTCCGACCTAAGCGAGAGCTTCTGCAAGATGCGTCTGCACCCCGGCAGTTGCATCGAAGACGGCGACCTGCGCGACTGGTGACATTCAGCGACGAGGTTGGTCTGAAGGCCAGCGTTGTATCCCTTTGTTGCGTTATGTGAACCCACTATTCACACTGGGGCTGTAACAGGTAGCGTATTACCTTCCGTCTATGGTGTTAGAAGCCGCGCGACCTGCATGGCAGTGATGACATACTTCAGAACCGGGGGCAGAGGTCTGAGTACATGACCAGAGACGAGCGCGACTCCACCGAAGCGCCAGCCGAGGAAGAGTCGGCGACAAGCGACGGGGACGGGGGTATCCAGACCGCCGTCGCTACCCACGACGCGACGGTGAACGGGCAGCCTGACGCGAAGCGATATGGCCGGGCGTTCCTCGCACTGCGGCTGGCAAGCCTGGTATCAATCGCCAGTGCGTTAGCGTTCCTTGTGGCCCTGGATGTCGTCAGGAACGGCTGGGTGGCCTGGACAGTCATCGGGCTGTTTCTCACCTACCTGGCCTTGACGGGAGAAGTCATCCTGCGCGGGACACAGCGCATGGTGAGGACGGAGCGTGAGCGGGCTAAGACGGTCTTCCAGGATCGAGAGGCCGAGCTCCAGGATATCGCCTCCAAAGACGACTTGACCCAACTCCAGAACCGCCGCTTTTTCTACGAGCGGCTACAGGAGGAGCTGCAGCAGTCAGAGCGGTCCCGCAAGCAGCTCTCCATCATCATGATTGACGTCGACGACCTGAAATTGATTAACGATGAGTTCGGTCACCAGGTTGGCGACGTCATCCTGCGACAGTTCGGGCGGACGCTCAATCGCACGTCGGCAGCGGATCATGTGACTGCCCGTCTTGGCGGCGACGAGTTTGCAGTGATTATGCCTAACGCGGACCGGCGAGAGGCGGAGCAGCTGGCCTGGAGGATCTGGGACCAGCTAGGTGAGGCGCCACTGTGGGAGAACGGACACGCCAGCATCTACCTGGGCGTTTCCATAGGCATCGGTGGCTACCCGTGGGGCGGAACGGATCTGGAGGAGATCATCCACTGGGCGGACGCCAAGCTGTACGCCAACAAGCTGGAGCGCAAAGGGTTCAACCAAGGAAGAACGGGTGCAGGCGACGCCCGGCTGTCCTCGGCGGTCGTGGAAGTGCTGAGCACAGCCCTGGACATCCGCGATAACATGACGCACCGTCACGCGCGGCGCGTGGCGCGGATGGCGGCTGTGATGGCCAAGGAGATGGGGCTGGACCCCGAGAAGGTTCTGGAGATCGAGTATGCGGCAGCGCTGCACGACATCGGCAAGATCGGGGTGGCGGACAGCATCCTGCGCAAGGCGGCGCCTCTGGACGACGAGGAGTGGAGAGATATGCGTCGCCACTCCGAGCTGGGATACGAGATATTGAAAGGGATCGACTTCCTGCGGGTCGCGGCGGAGATCGTGTGGGCTCACCACGAGCGCTACGACGGCAAGGGTTACCCCCGAGGTCTCGCTGGGGAGGAGATACCCCTTGGCGCGCGGGTGTTCGGAGTCGTCGACGCCTACGACGCTATGACCTCGCGCCGGCCCTACCGCCAGGCGATGTCACGCGAGCAGGCCTGCATCGAGATCGCTAGCAACGCCGGCACTCAGTTCGATCCCCAGGTGGTGGACGCGTTCCTGGTGATGATCCGCCGCAGCCCGGAGGGGATGTACGAGGACGGAACCGGCTACCAATCGGCCGATCATCGATCCGCCCAACTGGAGCCAGATGCGGCAAAGGTCACCGGCGTCTAGGCTTCAGGAGCGTTGATTCCGGGGCCGCGGTTGTTACCGCCGCCAGCACTAACACGGCCAGAGGCCCGGACGACAGATCAAAACGGGCGAGAAGATCGAACAGCTGCCGCCGGTTATCCTCAGGCCGCACGAGGTCCAAGCCAGCGTCGGGCGCGGCATGCCGCCCGGAAAAGGTCATACCCCCATCGTCAGTGCGGGCGTCAGAGCGCTTCAGGTTGCATCCGTAGCGTGTTCTGTTAGTTCGGACGCCCGTCACAGGTTCATCGATGCAGCCCAGCGGTTGATGAGTTGGGGTAGCAGGGGTAGAATCAGGCCGTACCGAGGCGTAGATAAAGGAGGGCAGGCATCATGGCCGAGGAGGAAGAGATCGGCCGGGTGATGGACTACTTCGCCCAGATCAGTGTGGCGGGGATAGACCTGACACGCAAGCTGCGGGTGGGGGACACGATCCGTATCAAGGGTCACACCACGGACCTGGAGGAGGTGGTGGAGAGCATGCAGGTGGAGCATGAGCAGGTGGAGGAGGCGGGCCCGGGGGACAAGATCGGGATCAAGGTGCAGGACCGCGTCCGCGGCGGCGACCACGTGTACAAGGTCACCTCCTAGCCCCACCCCATCGAAAGCGCAAACGGGCAAGCCGAAACAGGCCGCTGCCTTTTGCTAGTTTCCAGGTCCCGTACCGCCGCCGGTCAGACGGGGTGGGAAACTACGGGGTTGCGGCGCAGGAAGCGGGAGAGGACGAAGGAGACCGCCGAGATCACCAGGGCGCCCAGGAAGGCGGCGATGAAGCCGTCGACGTTGAATTCGATGCCGAGCCGGTCACAGAACCAGTCCGTGAAGGCCAGCACCAGGGCGTTGACGACGAAGATGAACAGCCCCAGTGTGAGGAGCTGAAGGGGACAGGTCAGGAAGATCAGAAGCGGCCGCAGAAGGGCTCGCAAGACCACGAAAATCGCGGCGGCGGCGAGAAGCGACTCCCAGCCCTCGACCTCCACGCCGCGGACGATCCAGGCGGCGGCCAGCAAGCCGACCATGGTGATGCCCCAGCGCACTGCGAAGCGCACGATCCAGGGCACGTCCCTGTCCCAGGGCGGCTCCGTGTTCGCCCAGTAGCTGACGACGATGCGGGGCACGGCGGTATTATACCCGTGTGGTGCGCTCAGGCAATTGTTCCTGTAGCATAACCAGGCAAAGACCCCAACCGCGCCGCCCCAGAGACTGCCCATCGCGCGGCAACTGGGGGCCAGACCACAGGAGGAGGAATGGAAGCCTACGAGTGCATCGTCAGTAAGCGTGATACGCGGGCATATCTGGACAAGCCCTTGGACGAAGAGGAGCTGCGTAAGGTCCTGCAAGCGGGGCGGATGGCGGGGAGCTCCAAGAATACCCAACCAACGCGGCTCGTTCTGCTCAGACAGCGGAAGCGGCTGGAGGAGGTGGCGGCCTGCGCAAAATTCTCCCAGCATCTGCCCGCGGCGGCGGCGGCGATCGCTATCTGCCTGCCGTCTACAGGGAGCGACTTCGATGCCGGGCGGGCGGCGCAGAACATGATGGTGGCGGCGTGGTCCATGGGCATCGCCTCCTGTCCCTGCTCGATGCACGACCAGGAGTGCGTGAGGAAGGTTCTGGGGCTGCCGGAGGACTACCGGGTGGTGGTGGTGCTGGCGCTGGGCTATCCGGACCCGAAAGTCTCCATGCACCTGGGCAAGCGGCGAGTTGAGATGGACGAACTGGTGCACGAGGAGCGCTGGAGCGGCTAGAACCACGATGGTAGACTAGCGTCCATCGTCGAAGGAAGATGAGCGCGATGACGACTAAGGAAGGACGGGTCGCGGGGCCGGAGCGGCCCGGCGGGCAGGGGCTGGACGCCAACCAGGAGGAGTCCGGCAACCGCGCCATCGCGGCCCTCCTGACGGACCCCGTTCGCGGAGAGCAGACGGACCTGGTGATCACCTACCGCGACGCCCCAGACGGGCAGGGCGCCTACGAGGTGTGGGCGAAGCGCGGTATGATCCGCTTCCAGCGCTTCTACGAGGACGGCGGCGGCTACGGCTACCGAATCGTTGAGCAGATAGGGGATGACCCCATCGCCAACCAGGACCCGACGGCGGTGGCGACGCTGGCGGCGGAGCTGGAGGCGGGAGCCGCATCCGGCTACTCAGGCACGGACCCGGCGCAGGCGTTCGTGGAGCCGGAGCATCTCAGCTATCCGCTGGCGCTGGAACGTATCGCCCAGCTCTTCGATAGCCCCAACGCGCCCGACATCGTCATCAGCCCCAAGTCCTACGCCTTCGGGAGGCAGCCGGGGCAGCACGGCGCTCTGGACGTGGTGCAGTCGCGGGCGCCGCTGGTGTTCTCGGGGCCGGGGATCAAGCCGGGGATGACAGACGCCATCTGCGCCCAGGTGGACGTGGCGCCGACACTGGCTATGCTCCTCGGTCTCCCGCTCATCGACGGCAAGGACGCCAGCGGACGCACCTCCAGCGAGCGGGGCGTGGAGCCGGACGTGTACCTGAAGCGGCAGGACGGCAAGCCCATCGTGGAGATCCTGGACCTGGACGGCAACGGCCAGCCGCGGCCTAGGCCGGAGCGTGTCTACATCATGCTGCTGGACGGGCTGAGCAATACGGAGCTGCAAGAGCGGCTGGAGAAGGACTCTGAGTCGATCCCCAACCTGAGACGGCTGGTGGAGCGCGGAGCGATGTTTCGCTACGGGACGATAGTGACCTTCCCGAGCATCACCTGGCCCAGCCACAACACCCTGGGCACCGGCGCCTGGTGCGGCCACCACGACGTGGTGAACCCGGCCTACTACCTGCGGGAGAGCCGCCAGACGGTCGCGCCTCAGGCGATGCAGTTCGACACGGCGAAGTTCCTCGGCGATGGAGTGGAGACGCTGTACGAGGCGGTGCACCGTGCGTTCGGGACGTGGGACGGGGCCGACAGGTCGGCCCACCCTCGGCCCAATCAGGGAGCGTTCACGGCTTCGATCAACGAGCCCTGCGCGCGAGGGGCCGGCCACGCGGCGCTGGAGCGGCGCCTTGCGTGCGACGCCGAGAAGGTCAGGGAACTTTCGCGGTCCCACTACGAAGACACGAGCCCCCGCTGGCGGGAGGACGGACAGGAAGGAGTCTACCGCTACTCGCGGATCGACGAACAGGGTGTGGCCCAGGCGTTGCTGCTGTTCGACGACGAGAGCCTCCCTCCACCCACGTTCACATACGAGTCGTTCTTCCTGATCGACGCGGTGGGGCACGACTACGGGCCGCACCACGAGGCGATTCGGACCGCCCTGGTAGAGACTGACAAACGCATAGGTGAGATCCTCGCCCTGATGGAGCGACGCGGGCTCCTGGAATCGACGCTGTTCGTGGTGACCGCGGACCACGGGATGGCGCCGACCGACATGGAAGCGCTCGTGACCTTCCCGATCGAGGCGGCGCTCAACGGTGGGTCCGGCGTCCGGCGGGTGCGCTCGGTCACCGCGGTCGGCATCGCGGTCATCTGGGTCGACCGGAGCCGCCCCAAGCAGCTCACAGCAGTTACCAGACTCAACGACACGGGAGGACTGTTGTTGTGAGGCCAGGACAGAAAAGTCAGACATTGCCGGTGGCGGGCCGGGGCTTCACGTTGGTCGAGGTCTTGGTGACGCTCACCATCGCGTCCTTTGTGACGGTCGTGGCAATGAGCAGTCTGAAGACGATGTCCACCACCAGTACCCGGATCCAGACGCATTCCGATCTCGCGGCGGAATTGCGCTTTGCCGCGGCGCGTCTGCGGCGGGACCTGAACAACCTCTATCGGGATAAGGAGGCCAGACGCCAGAAGTTTGTGGCCACGCTCGAGCCTTCCGGCTCGGAGGATCAGCTCTTTCTGACCTTTTTCGTCCTCTCGCGAACGAAGGCCCGCCCCGCGGAGCCAGAGGGAGACGTGTGTGAAGTGGAGTATTTCTTGCAGCAGACCGAGCAACGCTCGGCCCTCATGAGGCGTCATCAACCCAATCCGCATCCTGAGGACCGGGGCCAGGGCCAAAACGAGGGAGACCGTGACGGTGAGCGTGGTGGTATACTGTCTGTCTTGGCCGATGGCATCGGTCTGTTCAAGGCGCGATTTCACGACGGTCAGGAGTGGCAGGAACACTGGGACGAGGACACGGTGACGCTGCCGGAAATGGTGGAAGTGACCATCGGGCTGGTCGTGGATCCGGAAAAACCACCGCTGCTCGAAACGGTACTCGTCACCTTGAAGCGGGCGACGGGTCAGAG
>JADFRV010000215.1 GCA_022561095.1 Chloroflexota bacterium
CGAATAGCCGTTATCCCCGGGGACGGCATTGGCCCGGAGGTGATCCGCGAGGGGTTGAAGGCTCTGGAGGCGGCCGCGGCCCGTGCGGGCTTCAGTTATCAGACGGAGACGTACGACCTGGGCGGTGAGCGCTACCTCAGGAGCGGCGAGGTACTGCCCGACTCCGTTCTGGAGGAGCTGCGCGGCTTTGACGTGATCTACCTGGGCGCCGTGGGCCACCCGGAGGTGACGCCCGGCATCCTGGAGAAGGGGCTGCTCCTGCGCCTGCGGTTCGAGCTGGACCAGTACATCAATCTGCGGCCGGTTAAGCTCTACCCCGGCGTGGACTGCCCGCTCAAGGACAAGGGCCCGGAGGAGATCGACTTCATAGTCGTGCGGGAGAACACGGAGGGGCTGTACAGCGGCATGGGCGGCTTCCAGTACAAGGGAACGCCGCAGGAGGTATCAACCCAGGTGCACATGACGACGCGGTTCGGCGCCGAGCGGGCGATCCGCTACGCTTTCGAGCTGGCCCGGAAGCGGGACCGCAAGCGGCAGCTCCACCTTGTCGCCAAGACGAACGTGCTGACCTACGTCCACGACACCTGGTGGCGGGCGTTCAACGAGGTGGGCGAGGCGGACTACCCGGACATCAGCCGCGAGTACGCCCACGTGGACGCGGCCTGCATGTGGTTCGTGAAGAACCCGGAGTGGTTCGACGTGATCGTGGTGGAGAACATGTTCGGCGACATCATCACGGACCTGGGGGCGATGATCCAGGGTGGCATGGGCGTCGCCGCCGGGGGGAACATCAACCCTGAGGGCGTGTCAATGTTCGAGCCGATAGGCGGCAGCGCGCCCAAGTACACGGGACAGGGGGTGGTCTGCCCGCTGGCGGCCATCGGCGCGGCGCAGATGATGCTGGAGCAGCTGGGCGAGGCGGAGGCGGCGGCGCGCGTGGAGGGGGCGGTGGTGAAGGCGCTGGAGAGCGGCAAGATCAAGTCGCTGTCCGCGGGCCGGATGGGGCTGTCGACGTCGGAGGTGGGGGAGCTGGTGGCGGGGCTGGTGTGAGTAAAGTGCCTGGAGTCTAGCAAGGATCGTCCGCTAGTCGGCTCGTGGGCACCGGTTCGCCTTCCGCGAGCGGCTCGTTGCTGCGGTAGTCCAGGTAGCTGACGGTGCTGTCCTTCGAGACCCGCAGCACGAAGTAGCCGGCGCGGCGCCAGAGGCCGTCGTTCGCCGGCGCCATGACTGCGAGAACTGTCTCTGCGCCTAGATCGCTTGGAATCAGCTTGAGATCGTGGCCCAGACGCCAGTAGATCGCTTCTAAACCCTGCCGCACTACATCGCGCCCGCGGCCACCGAATGAAGGCGCCTCCACGTCCTCCGCCAAGGCCGCCAACAGGCTCTGCTCGGCCTGGGGCGAGCGGGACAGGAGCCAATCTGAAGCCAGTTGTGCGAAGTAAGGCAAGAAGGACTGCAGGCTCTCTCGTGACGGCGCGGCGCGCCTGGCACCCCAAGCCTGTTCGCTCGCCGGGGCAACGGGAGGGAGAGGGGTTATCTGCTGGTGTCCATTGTTGGCCCCGATGGGCGCCTGCTCCTGCGGCCCGGTCAGGGCCGACTCGATCGCCGCCAGCAGGGTTCTTTCGTCCGTCGACACTACCTTCACACGGCGATGACCGAGGCCGCCCCCGATGCTCAAGCTCACGGACTCCAGGTCCTTGCCGTGCGAGTAAACGATGAGGCGTGCCTCCGGGGACTGGCTCAGCACGAGGTCTGCCACAGCATGTGACTCCTGACCGTTGTCAAAGCTCAACAGGACCAGTTGGGGCTGGAACGCCCGCGCCATCGCCACCAGCTCGTCCCCCAAGTCTGTGCCGCCCAGGGCAACGAACCGCCGCCGGACGAGGAGCTTCTGGATCTCCCCCTGGCTGGTGGCGTCGTTATCTATCACCAGGACACGGGAGCGGGCCGGCATTCAGTCAACCTACCTTCCATGAGTCCAGCTGGCTATATAAGGACAACAAATGAGACATCGAACCGTTACAATAGGCATTCATATATGAACTACCCGTGTCCGTGCGGGTTGTCAGCGGCGACAATGACCTATTCGCTGTGCTAAATTGACACTCGCGCCCCGATAGCCTTCGGAGGAGGATATGCCCGATAGCCCAGCGGATTACGAGACGATACTGTACGAGCGGCGCGGCCGTGTCGGCCTTATCACCCTCAACCGTCCCGAGAAGCTCAACGCCTGGAACCCGCGGATGGAGGGCGAGTTCATCGACGCCGTGAACCGCGCCTCGACCGACCGTGGGGTGGGGGCGTTGGTGGTGACAGGCGCGGGCCGAGCGTTCTGCGCTGGCGGCGACATCAGCGGCTGGTCGGACGAGATATCGAGTCGGGGTGAGCCGCGGCCTCCGGAGTCGCCCCTGCTGAACCGCGAGGGCAGCCCGGAGGTGCCGATCGTGCTGAGGCGGGGCAAGCCGATCATCGCCGCCATCAACGGCCCGGCGATCGGCATCGGCCTGACGATGCCACTGGCCTGCGACATCCGTATCGCCTCTGATAAGGCGACGTTCTCCGCCCGCTTCGTGAAGGTGGGGTTGACGCCGGAGTGCGGCAGCACTCGCTATCTTCCGGCGGTGGCCGGCCTGGGCAACGCTCTGTTCCTGGCCCTGACCGGACTCGAAGCGTGGAGGCGGTCACACAAGCCACTACTCCTCTTGGAGTAGGAGTGGACGAGGGTAGGCTTGGCCTCGGACTCTGAGTTGCGGGTGGGTCCTCAAACACAGATGTACGACCTGCCGAGTCATTCCCTGTAACATCGACCGTGACCGGACGGGGCGTAGGCTGCGCGCACGCGGCCAAGACGAATGAAACAAACGCAAGAGGGATCAACAGTAGTCGATGGCCAGAAGTGCCGCCACGTCTTCGCGCCCAAGAGGCCTCAAAGCATTCAAGAGCTCGCATCTGTCTTATTGACAGACACCCCAAAGGCCCACTCCCACTTCCTCGGCGCTCAGCTCTAAGGCCAATAGCAACTCATAGTGCCTGATGTCGGGTGGATAATAACTAGAGTAGCCATACCCCTCCTCCACCAGGGAAGCGCGCATGGCCGTCACGTAGTCATACGTTCGGCCATCGCCCATCACGCCCCAGGTAGCCTCCAGTGGCTGGCTCAGCGGTCCGGTGACCACGCTGCGAAATAACCGGCCCCCGGTGCTATCCACCAAGGCGTCCAAGGTGCCATCCCCACCGTCGGCCACCGGCACCAGCACCGTTTCCGCGTCGGGTTCAGCGGCCAGTACCCCCCGTTCGATGGCTTTGGCCGCCTCCATAGCGGACGTGCTCCCTTTGAAGCTCTGGGGTGCTATGACAATCTTAAGCGGCATGTCGACCTGATTATCCATCGGGGCTATACCCTTCCAGGGCTCCCTCTGCTAAA
>JADFRV010000050.1:0-4489 GCA_022561095.1 Chloroflexota bacterium
TCTGGATCGCTCACGAATACGCTAGGGTAGCGGCCTCAGGCGGTGGCAACAATGGCCGCTGGGGCACCTGGCTTGCTAACTTCACATTCAACTGTACCCCTGTCGACAGCGACGGAGATGGCATGCCCGACGCGTACGAGTCTGCTCACCCCTGCCTGTCTCCTCTCATTGATGACGCTGCCCTCGACCCCGATGGGGACGACTGGACCAACCTCGCTGAGTTCTCTATCGGCACTGACCCCTGCGACGCCTGCTCCGATGTCCCTTCCGACGACGCTTGGCCCGCCGACACCGATGCTAACGGCATCATCCTTGGCAACGACGTGTTCTTCATCACCTCCCGCTTCTTCCTGACTTCCAGCAGCCCCTCTTACACACCGCGTGCGGACATCGGCAACCTGACGGGACCCCGCGACGGCATCATCATCGGTAGCGACGTCTTCGCCGTGACCAGCCGCTTCTTCACCAGCTGCACGCCGTAGCCGAGAGGGCCGGGGCAGAGCCCGGTCAGATTCTCGCCTCCATAGCTGTGCGTTGACACCCGCCCAGCCCAGGCGCGCAATCGGGCGGCGGGCAGTGAGCGCCCACCTTGAGACCCTCTCTCATGGTATGGCTCTCCCAAGCCAGGCGGCGTCTCCCGTCCTCCTTCCTTTGACGTCTCCCCCCTTTGGCGCTATGCTTCCCCTGCTAGGAGAGCCGCCCTATGCCCCAGATACGCTTCTGCACCAGCGCCGACGGTACCCGCATAGACTCCAGAGGCCGAGAAAGGTCAAGACGTTTCCAGCGTGCGCGATAATAGGGCTATTTTCCTAGTTTCCGGCATCCCAGGAGCTGGCAAATCGACCGTTTCACGATTGCTTGCCCAGCGGTTCGACCGTGCGGTACACATCGATGCCGATGTCTTGCTGAGGATGGTCGTGTCGGGGAATGCCTGGGCTCCAGATGGGCCACCGATTAACCCTCTTGAGGACCCTGGCCTTCAGCCGGAAGCGCAGGCGCAACTTCGGCTGCGTGCACGTCATGCCTCCCTTTTGGCCGACTCCTTTTTCGCTGCTGGGTTCACAGTCGTAGTGGACGAGATTGCAATCGGAAGTCGGCTCAATGACTTCCAAGTCGAAATCAAGAGTCGGCCGCTTCTTCTGGTGACCCTAGCCCCGAGGACTGGGGTTGTGGCCCAAAGAGACGCAGAACGTCCGGGCAGAGACGTATTCCATGTCTGGGCGCATCTTGACGAAGTGGTTCGCCGGACGATGCGGGACGTGGGGTTGTGGTTGGACACCTCCGACATGACACCCGAGGAGAGCGTGGCTGAGATAATGAGAAGGGCCTGGAGTGAGGGAAAGCTCGAGTGAGCTGGACCAACCTCGCTGAGTTCTCCATCGGCACCGACCCCTGCGACGCCTGCCCCGCGCCTCCCGACAACAGCGGCGATGGCCTGGTGCTGAGCAACGACGTGTTCTTCATTACCTCCCGCTTCTTCCTTACGTCCAGCGACACCAACTACACCCCGCTCGCGGACATAGGCAACCTGACAGGGCCCCGCGACGGCATCATCCTTAGTAACGACGTCTTCGCCGCCACGAGTCGCTTCTTCACCGGCTGCACGCCGTAGCCGAGACGGATGGGAAGCGGCAGCCTCATTGCCGCCGCGATTGTGCGCCTGGGCTGGGCGGCTGTAAACGGCGGCTACCCCGCTTCCCGCCACCTCAGCTCGTATAGCCGGACGGGCTCGTCGAACCCCTTGAGCGACGCCTCACCACGGTCGGCGAACAGGAAGTCCTTGCCCTCGGCCAGCTCCCGAACGACGTTGGCAACCAGTATCTCGCCGCCCTTGGCCGTGGCTGTGATACGGGCAGCCCTGTTGACCGCCGTCCCAAACAAGTCCTCGTCCTCCGCTATCGGCTCACCGGCGTTGAGGCCGATGCGTACGTTTATCGGCTCCTCCGCCGCCTCGTTGTGCTCCGCGAACGCCCGCTGCATGGCGATAGCACACTCCAGCGCCTTGGTGGCCGAGGAGAAGGAGGCCATAAAGCCGTCGCCCATCGTCTTCACCTCCGAGCCGCCGTGGGCCTTCAGTGCGTCCCGCACCAGGCGCTCGTGCTCCCGCAGCAGGTCACGGGCCTTAGCATCCCCCAGTCGCTGGGTCAGGGCTGTTGAGCCCTCGATGTCGGTGAAGAGGATGGTGTGGACGGCCTCAGGCGCAAGCGGCTTATCATCCTCCTCACCCTCGCCCAGGAACTCGTCGATGGCGCTATGCACGGCTTCCTCGTCGCCCAGGTAGGGCGCTCCTGACCCCCCCTCAAGAAGAGCCAGGCGGGCATTCGGAATACGGGATGCAAGGCCTCTGGCGGTGTCCACTGAAGGCACCGGAACTTGGCGGCGGTGGAGAACCAGGGTCGGCGACCTGACTTGGGGCAATAACTCCGTCACATCGACATCAGGGAGGCGAGGGATCATGCCTTGAACCCGGAAGCGAAGCTGTACGTCGTGCGTCCCGACGACGGGACAGCCTTCCTCCGATTACGGGAGATTTACCCGCGAGGGACCGCCTACAAGTTTGAGTCCAGCCGGTCTGAGCCGGGCAGAGACCTCGGCTACTTCGTCATTCTGGTGCCGGCCGCGGGCGAGGCCCCTATGGCTCCCTTACCCAATACCCGGCCTGTGAGATGAGGCGGCCCTAATCGGGCACGAGGCGGCGGATCTCCGAGTGGTTGCTGTAGTAGACGGTGCCATCACGGGCGCGGGCCATGTCCAGCGTGCAATCCTCACCAATGACACGCGTCTCTTCCACTACACCGAAGTCGGGGCCTTTCAGGAGGAACAGTATCATAGAGCCGGTGTTAACGTCGCAGGTGAGCAAGAGATCACCATCATCCGTCAAGAACTCGATGGCAGTGGGGCCGACATTGGAGAACGCGTCTTCAGGGCTCTTGCCAGGCACCGAAAAGAGGTAGATGGGCTCGACGGCACCCGGATTTTCGCACTTTTCTTCGTTCAGCGATTGGGGCCAACCGTAGTTCTCTCCCCCGTCGACGATGTTCAGCTCGTCGCAATTAACTAGTCCGTTGTCGTTTGCGTAGATTCGCCCAGTGACAGGGTGAAAGGTGAAATCGAAGACGTTACGGAGTCCGTAAGCGAATATACGCGGGTCGGCGTCCGGTGTGTCGACGAATGGGTTGTCATCGATGGCGGAGCCATCTGCACGGACGCGGAGGATCTTGCCCGGCAACAAACCCAAGTCTTGAGAATCGACGGGCTCGGCAGCGCCGGGAGTGAAATCGCCCAGGGACAGGTAGAGGTAGCCATCCGGGCCGAATAGGAGCCCTCCTCCCACGTGGTCAGTGGCCGGATCAGAGGAGACCCGTGGCAGGTCGTCGAGGATAGCGGTCGGGTCGGTCCCCGTATTGTCAACATCAGTGAAGCGTATGACCATGGCCTGGCCCCCGCCACCTGGAATACTCCTAATGAGGTAGGCGTAAACGTAGTGGTTTTTCTCGAACTCGGGGTCAAACGTCAGCCCGAAAAGCCCCCAATGTATGAAATCTGCTACCTCCACATGGGCGAATGGTTGTTCCAATGGCTGACCATCGGCGTCAATGATGCGGATATCCCCAGCTCGGTACTCGCTGTAAAAGATGCGCCCGTCCGGGGCAACCGCGAGCTTCGCGGGCGCGTCTGCTTCGGTCACTAACTCCGAAGTGAAGGTGAATTGGGCCAGTTCTCCCGCGTCCTCCCCGCCGCACGCCGCCAGAATGACGCAGGCCAGCCCTGCCGCCACTGCCGGAGCGCCGAACCTAAAAACTCCCACAAGGCTCTCACTTGATCTCAACATTTGAATCATATGAGCACCTCACTCCCCGAGTCAAACGGAAGCGCGGTGTTGAACCCGGGTCACTCCGGGCGTGATTCGTACTTGCCGCGCAGCTTGTTGAACCATACCTGCATGACCTGCCCGAACATGCGGTACGCGTCCTTAAATGGGCTTACCCTCCTGGTCGTCACATGGTGCCAGATGACTGGGATCTCTTTGATACTGTAGCCCCGCTTCTTGGCCACAACCAGAAGCTCCACATCGAAGGCGCTGACCATAGGGCCCATCGCTCCCCGGGACCCCATTCTAAATACGATGCTGTTCCTGAACAGCTCGTCGGCCACTTCGCGGCGAAAGCTCTTGAAGCCGCATTGGCTATCTGATATCTCGTCCAGTAGGAGAACGCGAACCAGGAGGGCGAACCCCCTGCCCAGTAGATTTCGTGTGAGCGGTTCGCCCACTCGGGCCGCCCCCTTTCGCCAACGCGAACCAATTACGACATCGTTGCCGGCCTCAAGTTGCCGTAACGCCTCCTCCACGAATCGAATGGGGGTGGACTGGTCCATATCCAAGAAAAGAACGTATGACCCCCTGGCTGCCAACACCCCAACGCTAACGGCGTGAGCCTTGCCGCCATGCTCGCTGCGCACCAACGAAACGAAAGGCCAGCGAGAGGCG
>JADFRV010000050.1:4499-12420 GCA_022561095.1 Chloroflexota bacterium
AGCACTATTGGGGCCTCGGCGGCCCGTCCGGGCCCCGCTCCAGCGCCGGCCGGAAGATCTCATCCCGCAACCATGGATCCGAGCGAAACCGCTCCGAAAACGGCATACCGTCCGGCAACCTCAGCGCCTCAATAAACGCCAGCGACCGGGCTACCCTCGGGTCTGCCTTCACCGTCAACGCCGTAGTCATGATCATTCACCCCAGTCCCGCCGAGCCCTGCGGCCACGCTGTATCGGCTGCCCCTCACGGGCCATCCGGCGCTCATCAGCCGTGGCTGCCCGCGGGCCCACAACGGGACGCGCGCAAAGCATGCAGGCTGGCGGCTCGCCACGCGCCATCACCACCATTACGCCCCCACACGTCCGACACCGATCCGGGTCGGACCGGATCGGCTCGGAGCGGACCGGATCCTGCACCGCCTTGCACTCGGAGCACCCCGGATAGCAGGGCTCAGGCATAACCGCCCCCCTTGTTGTTGCTACTAGACATAAGGGTATGCGGCTGGAAACGCACCCCCTGAGCCTCGGGATTGGGTTTTTATAGCCGCGATTTGGCCTCATTGCTCGCCTCGGACCAGGGCGGAGATGGGGTCGTCGTCGCTGGCGTCGTCGCTGAAGACTTCCGCTAGCCCGGCCCCGATCTCGCGCTGCAGCTCCCGGCGTTTCGTCAGGGCGGTCTTGGGTTCACCATCCTCCCGGAGTTCACCACGGCGGCTTAGGTCGCTGGATAGGTTTTCGGCATGGATCACGAGGCGACACGTGAGCCGCAGAAGGGTATCCTTGTGGGACGGCAGGTCGCCTCTGCCGTTGAGGAGCCGTTTGTAGCGGTTGAGTGCAGCCTTCGGACCCAATCTGCGCGGTTGGCGTCGTCGCTGGGCAGGCGGGCGCGAGCCGCCCTGAGGTGCTGGCAGGCGTCCATCTGCAGCCCTCGTCGCTGTCGGCGTCTCAACTCGCTCGCTCATGCATCATCCTTGCTTTCCTTTCCCTCGTCGCCGCCTCAGGCCGTAACTACTGCCCTGCCAGCGGCGACAGAGAGAGGCGATTGCGTCGTGGAGGTGTGAACGAAACGACCCCACCCAAGAGCGTAATCACACCTGGTCCCCCGACGGCAGCCGCATCGCCTTCATCTCCGAGCGCGACGGCAACTTGGAGATCTACGTCATGAACGCCGACGGCTCAGGCCTCATCAATGTTACCAACAACCCCGCCTCAGACGGCGGCCGCGCCTGGTCGCCGGACGGCAGCCGCATCGCCTTCATCTCCGAGCGCGACGGCAATTTGGAGATCTACGTCGTGAACGCCGACGGCTCCGGCCTGACCAACCTGACCAACAACCCTGCCACTGACTTCGTACCCCGCTGGTCGCCCGACGGCAGCCGCATCGCCTTCGTCTCCGACCGCGACGGCAACACCGAGATCTACGTGATGAACGCCGACGGCTCCGGCCTCACCCGCCTCACGAACAGCCCTGAAGACGAGTCCGGGCTCACCTGGCAGCCGTACCCGTAACCGTCCTCGCGGCTTTCGGCTGGTACGCCAGGAGGCGCTGGCTGCGGTAGGGGCCGCGATTGTGCGCCTGGGCTGGGCGGGTGTCAACGGGGGCCCGTCCCGGCGGCGATGTGGTACAATTCCCTGAGCCAGCCGCAGAGGTCAGTATGAAGTCACTCGTAGTCGTCGCCTTGTTCGCCGCGGTTCTCGTATTCGCCGTCGCCTGTGGGGACCGTGGGGACAGTATCGTCTTCGCCTCTACCCGCGGCTTTGGCAACTTCGAGATCTACGTGATGAATCAGGATGGATCCGGCCAGACCAATCTCACTGACGATTCTGCGGACGACCGGTTTCCTTCTTGGTCTCCGGACGGCACCAAGATCGTTTTCGAGTCTAATCGCGATGGGAGCATCGACACCTTCGACATCTATGTGATGAACGCTGACGGATCCAACGTAACCCGCCTTACCGACGACCCGGCCAACGACTTCCGCCCCGCCTGGTCGCCCGACGGCAGCCAGATCGCCTTCGACTCCGACCGCGATGGCAACTTCGAGGTCTACGTCATGAACGCCGACGGCTCCGGCCAGACCCACCTCACCGGCAACTCTGCCTTCGACGGCGGTCCCGCCTGGTCGCCAGACGGCAGCCAGATCGCCTTCGAATCCGACCGCGATGGCAACTTCGAGGTCTACGTCATGAACGCCGACGGCTCCGGCCAGACCAACCTCACTAACAACCCCGCCGTCGAGGGCGAGCCCGCCTGGTCGCCAGACGGCACGCAGATCGCTTTCGACTCCCTCCGCGACGGCGACGGTGAGATCTACGTGATGAACGCCGACGGCTCAGAGCAGACCAATGTCACGAATCACCCAGCCAACGACCGAATCGCATCTTGGTCTCCGGACGGCACCAAGATCGCTTTCGGGTCTACTCGCGATGGGAGCGCCAACCTCTTGGACATCTTTACGATGGACGCCGACGGCTCGAACGTGGCCAACCTCAGCCGCCACCTGGCCAACGACGACGGCCCCGATTGGTCACCGGTGCCGTAGTCGCCCTGGCGGCGGGCGGCTGGTACGCCAGGAGGCGATGGCTGCGGTAGGGGTGTCGTTTCACCGCGAGGAGCGCTTTGACTATGTCTAGGGCGGGGATGGTGGAGGAGGGTCAGCGCCGACGGCCGCTGATCCTAACCTGGGATTCGTGGGCTACCTTATATTATGTAGAGACGGCGGTGCCCACAGCCTCATGAGGCGCCCAGGAGCCTAGCCTGCACGACGACGCGCTCGCTGTAGTTACCACCGAACGGCTCGCTAGGGTCGGGGCTCCAGGAGCCGCCACAGGTAATAAGGGTGATGATGTCCTCGTCGCCGCGGTCCATAACGTGGACGGAGTTGGGGTCGCTGGGGTCGAGGGCGAAGTTGGCGAACACCTCGTATACCAGCTCATTTCCCTCCTCGGTGATCAGCCTGATGGCGTCGCCCTCCCGGATATCATTCAAGCTGGAGAAGACAGCCGGTACCTGCTTCCAGCTCACATGTCCGGCGAAGACGGCGTTGCTACCGATTCCTGGCGCGGCGGAAAAGTCGTACCAGGAAACTTGGTAGCCGGTGGAGGGCACCTCGGGCGTGAATTTGTAGTTGAGACCAAGAGTGATGATGGGCGCGTCAACGTCGATGCTACCGATGACCATCCGTAACGGGGCCGCGTTCTCGGCCGCCACAGGAGTGGGAGTGAGACTCACACCCTCAGGCGGACGGTTGAAGGGGGTCGCTACCGGGAGGTTGTAGTCGTAGGGGGTGCTCCTGTCCGCACCTAGGTCTGGCCCATCAGAACCGCTGAGAACCGTGATGAGGCCAAGGCCGAGGAGGGAGACGCCACCAACTAGTGAGGCAAGGCCCAGCAGGAGCAGACCCTTCCCTCTTATAGTTTTCAATGCCATAGCCTACGTCCCCGCATATCGTCAACCCTGGAAACCGCGGTCACCCAACACATTATAACTGAATTCACTGCGAGCCGAGATCAGCAGCTGGTAAAGAAGCGGCTGGTGACGGCGAAGACGTCACTACCGATGATGATGCCGTCGCGGGGTCCCGTGAGGTTGCCGATGTCCGCGCGCGGCGTGAAGGAGGGGCTGCTGGAGGTCAGGAAGAAGCGTGAGGTGATGAAGAACACGTCGCTGCCCAGGATGATGCCGTTACCATCGGTGTCGGCGGGCCAGGCGTTGGCACCGCCGCAGGCCTGTAGCGGCTGGGTGCCGATAGACGCCTCCGCCACGTCGTACCAGCCGTCGTTGTCGTCGTCGAGGTCGCAGGCGTCGATCAGACCGTCGCCATCCGTGTCAGGCTGGCCCGGGTTGACCGCGGCCGAACAGGGGTCCAACCTGTCAACGATCAGACCGTAGCGGCGGTCCGACTGGAACACGTAAGTGTCGGTTCCGATCGTGCCCAGACGCAGGCCCCAGGCGCCGTCGTATGGATCGTCACCGGCCTCCGTCTGAACTTGATGATAGATCGGCCTCCCGACGAAACCTGTGCTATCGAAGTCAAAGGCCTGCAGCCCGGCCTTGTACCAGCCCGCGTACAGCCGGGTTCCCACCACCAGCAGGTTGTGGGCCGGGTTCACCACCGGCATTAGAGCGCTGCCCAACGAGATACCATCCACGTAAGACGGGCTTGCGGGTGAGGCGATATCCCACATCTGCACCGGCTCCTGGCCCGCGCTTGACAAGAACTCGTCCTGGATGAAGAGTCGGGTTCCGTCCTCACTGGGATAGGCGTGATGCGTAAGGAAGCCGGCGGGGTCGATGCTATGGTCCGGGTTCAGCGGCTGGTTGGGGCTGCCGGCTTCTATCACCCCCGGCGTCACATGGGCAGCGTTAAGGATCATCAGCCCCGCGTTCCAGTAGGAGACGTAGACACGACGGCCGATGGAGCCACCATGGTCTATCACGGTGACATCATGGACGTAGTTGTCGTTGCTGGCCTCGGGGTGGGTATAGCGGCCGATCTCGATGATATTGGTCAGGTCGCCGATGTCCAGCACCCGCATGTCGTTAGGAAAGTCAGCGGTCAGGTAGATATAGCGGCCGTCACTATTCGTATCCTTCTCCACGAAGGTGTTATGCACGTCGCACCAGTCACCGCTGGCGAACACCTGGTCTACGATGGGCGTTGGATGGCCCGAGTCTTCGACGTTGGTAACATCTACGATGACCACGCCACAGGCAGAGTTGCCGATGGCCAGACGTTCCAGGGAGAGAACGATGTAGCGATTGGTGCCCTGTTTAAAGGCCTTGACGTCCGGAGTATACGTGTTCGACTGTAGCCATGCTTTCTGGGTAACTAGGGTGGGGGCGCCGTTGGGAGCGATACGCGTGATGGTGAAGGCTTCCTCCTGGCCCCCGGCCTGCACCACATACTGGTTGCCGCCGTTGTCGTAGACATCGATGTCAGCGCTCGTGCAGATGCCGTTGTCCTGAGCCGCGGTAGGGACAACCCCAGCGAACGTGCTGGTCGTATCCACATCTTTGTCGCACGAAGGTGGTGGGGAAGCGGGTTGCCCTTGGTCTCCCGAGCCCGGGTGTTCCGGGAGGGGGTGCCGCAGGCCGATAGCGGCCAGCGGCAGATCAGATACAGGTGTTAGGGACAGCTCGTTATGGTCAGCGGCCAGCGGGGCTGCTGACACTCCCATAAGCGCCATGAGCGTCGCCAGCACGCCAATAGGAATGAGTCGCACTCGGCTCATCGGCGCCCCAGCCAGTCCAAAATCAACCCCAGATGCCGCATTCCAACCCCCAGCGCTTCCGCCGTCCGATGTCCTCAATTATAGCGGCGGGTGACAGCCCGTCAATTTTTTCTCTGGGGCGTCTATGAGGGTCCGCTGATAGGTCAGGGACAGGTCTTATTGAAGTACTCGGCGAGGATGAAGACGTCGAGCCCATCGATGGCGCCATCAGCGTAGGTCGAAGCGAGGGAGACGACGGAGCCTTCCATCGGGGATCAACAGCTGGTGAAGAAGCGGCTGGTAACGGCGAACACGTCGTCGCCGGTGATAATCCCGTTCTGGCTGCCGATCTCCGCCCGCGGCGAGTAGGGAGGGCCGGGCGGGCTGGTGAAGAAGCGGGAGGTCACGAAGAAGATATCGCTGCCGGTAATGAGGCGGCTACTATCGGTGTCGGCGGGCCAGCCATCCTTGCCGCCGGAGCCCAGGCCGCAGGCCAGCAGCGGATCGGTGGCCATGAACCCCTCCGCGACGTTGGTCCAGCCGTCGCCGTCGATGTCGGGGTCGCAGGCGTCACCCTGTCCATCGCCGTCGGTGTCGAGCGGGGGAGTGCCAAGGAGGAGGCGGCCGGAGCCGAAGGTGTTGTCCTTACCCGGGTCGCCGAGGTCCACGACGCTGGCTTCCAGATAGGCCTGAAGCTGGGCCGGCGTGTAGCAGGGGAGGAGTTGGCGGACGAGGGCGATGGCGCCGGTAACATGGGGAGCCGCCGCGGAGGTGCCGGAGAAGCCGGTGCAGGCGAATAAGGGCGGGTAGGTGGCGTTGCTAACGCCGTCCGGGCCGGCGATGTCGGGCTTGGTGCGACCGTCGGTGGTGGGGCCGAGCGAGCTGAAGGGCTCGATCGTGTCGGGGGTGCACCAGTTGACGGCGGCGACGGTGAGGACGTCGGGGTTGTCCGCGGGCTGGCCGAGGCTGTTGGAGGAGACCACGTACTCGATGTCGTGGAAGAATGAGTAGAGGTCGAGGAAGGCGTCGCTGCTGGCGACGGACTTCTGGATCACGAGGTGGTAAACGTCGACCACGGTGACGGTGTGGATAAGGGACTCTACGGGGTCGGCGCCGGGTACGCAGCCCGTTCCATCGTTCTGGACGTTCTCGGAGGAGGCGACGGTGATGGGGGCACCGGTGACATCGTCGCTGCGCTTGAGGTAGAGGTCGTAGTCCCTGCAGGCGGCGCCGAACGGGTCGTCCCACTTGAGCTCAGCGCCGATGACCTCGCCGGGGAAGGCGAGGCCGAAGAAGGCTCCGGCTACCTGGTTGCCCTCATCCTGGAAGGGGCTGTTCTGGAACTCGTGGAAGAGGTCGCTGTCGGTGTCCAAGAAAGGGCCTGACCAGTGCTTCTGGGCGTGGTTGGCGGCGGCCACGGACCACAGCGTGCCGGCGGCGGTGGAGGTTGAGACGACGTCGTTGACGGGGCCGGTACCATCGCCGGGGCCGGAGACGAAGAAGCCCCAGGAAGCGTTGATCGCTTCGACGCCCTGGCCGGTGAGCCACTCGGAAGCGGTGGCCAGCTCCACCTCAGTCTCGAAGTTCACCAGGTAGAGTTCTGCACCAGGTGCGACTTCATGCACGATCTCAGCGACGGCAGTGCCGTGTGGGGTGCCGCCGCCGATGTCGGCGTCGGCGCGGAAGGACATGACACTGACGGCGGCAGGGAGCTCAGTGCCCAGGAGGCTCCCGTAGCCCTGGAAGCCGAGATCGAGGATCGCCACCTTTACGCCGGCGCCGCTGACGCCCAGGGCCTGCCAGCCGTCGGCGTTGATGAGCGCGACCCCCTCTCCGGTGACCATGGGGACAGGACGCAGAGGCGGCCGGACGAACTCCACGGACCCCGTGCGAGCCAGCGGTTCCAGCGATGCCAGGGGCACGAGGGCCTGGACGAGATTCTGATAGCTGCCCTCGACCGTGGCCCCCAGTGTCCGCACGCTGGTGGTGGCACCCTCGCCGCGACCCGGCCTCGCCTCCACGATGACGCGGACGGCGTCACCCTCGAGATCGATGTCAAGCCGGGATGCAGCGGCCGAGGCGCCTTCGATGCCCCTCTCGTGGAAGGCCTCCACCAGCTGAGCGAGGCGGGAATCCAGCTGGGCGGAGCGGGCGCTCTGGGCGTAGTCGCCGGCCGCCGCGGGTTGGGTCGTCGCGGCGACAGCTATCAACAGGATAACTGCGCAAGCCAGTCCGGTTTTGCGCGCGACCTTGCGACGGCTGGAACTGTATGCTCTGGCCATGATCAGCTGTCCTCATTCACAATAACTAGGGTTGGCCACTTATTATTACACCAAGATAAAATTCACCAACTACCTACATGATGAATGGCGGGAAGGGGGTTCTCTCAAGCACGTTATGGCAATAAAATGACTGTATGGCCTCACCTGCTAACAGCAGCTATTCTCATGCGTCAATATCAGGGATAAAGGACAAGCTCAAGAGGAGACGCACTGTTGGGATCGGAATCGTCCTAACGCTTGCCTCCCTTGGCCTGACGCTCGGCCTGCTCGCAGCTTCCTGTAATCGGGCCCAAAAGCCCGCCGGGGTGCCGGTGCTGACGCCGTCATTCACTTTACGGAGGGCGGCACCTCAGCCTGGGCACTTGGTCACAATGCCATCGACGGCACTTTCCGGATAGCCCGGGCAGATACAACTCTTGATGTCA